>JAPLGF010000270.1 GCA_026390275.1 Candidatus Atribacteria bacterium | reverse complement strand
TTTTCCCAGGACAAACCGGCATTTTCCTCCCGAAGTCTTCTGGATCGGTGGGTCGTTTCCCGCTACGATTTGCTGGTTCGAGAAATCCGGGAAAATCTTGATGTCTATGAAGTATCTCGAGCCGCCAAGGCCGTGGAAAATTTTGTCATCGAAGATCTCAGCAACTGGTACATCCGACGTTCCCGCCGTCGTTTCTGGAAGTCAGGATGGGATGCCGACAAAAATGGGGCCTATTTTACCCTCTTTGAGATACTGGAAGGTTTGGTCAAGTGTATTGCCCCCTTTCTTCCCTTTACATCGGAAATGGTTTATCATTGTCTTATGAAGGGGAGTCCGTCTCAAAAGGAAAGTGTCCATTTAGAAGACTATCCCGTATCTCAAGACCACCGGGTAGATTTGGAGCTGGTTTTGTCCATGGACGTGGCGAGAAAACTGACCAATTTGGGGAGAGCCGTCCGGAATAAGGTGAACATTAAAACTCGTCAACCACTGAGGCAGGCTATTTTAGTCATCCCCCAGGAAAACGAGAGGAGACTGGTCACCCAGTTTGCCGATATCATCCAGGAGGAGCTCAATGTGAAAGAAATCCAATGGTCGGATTCATTACCCCCCGAGGTGGAGGTCATCCTCAAACCCCGTTTTGCGATTTTGGGACCTCGTTTTGGACAGGAAGTCAAGACCATTGCCCGCCTCCTTTCCCGGTTAGAAAAAGAGAAAGCGGTTCGTTTTTTGAGTGAGGGTTTTTTGTCGCTTTCTCTCCCTTCGGGACCAGTAGAACTCCATCTGGAGGAAGTGGACGTTTTGCTCAAAACGGAAGGAACTCTATCCATTGAGAGTACCGAAGGATATGCTGTTCTCCTGGATACCGAAATAGACGATGAACTTCGGAATGAAGGCTTGATTCGGGAAATTGTCCACACGGTTCAACTCTTCCGCAAGGAAGCCGGTTTTGATGTGGATGATCGAATTGATCTTTTTTTCCATGAGACGACTGATGAAAACGCCAAAATGCTCCTGCAGAAATATCAGGAATTCATCAAAGAAGAAACTTTATCCCGGGACATTCACTGGGGACCCTCGGTCTCCGAAGAGTTCACCCGGGAATTTTTGCTTGATGAGATGAAAATATGTTTGAGTCTGGAGAGGTGAAAAATGTGGGATGAGAGATTTTTTTCTCGCCTCATGAAAACTTCCCTGATCACAGTGAGCACCTGTGTCATTCTGAGTGCCTCACCACATCATGTTCTGGCCTCCACCTTTCATACGGTACGACCGGGCGATAGCCTCTGGAACATCTCGAAACACTATCAGATCCCCCTGGATAAGATACTGCAAATCAATGGTTTGACTGATTCGATTGTTCTTCAAATCGGACAGCGGATCAAGATTTCTAATGAAGAACAGACCCGTGCGCCGGTCTTTTATGAAGTGAAATCTGGTGATAATCTCTGGACGATTGCGAAGAGGTATGGAGTTCCAGTAAAAACTCTCTTACAGGATAACAATCTTCCTGAAAATGCAGTTCTTCAGATTGGCCAAAAAATTAAAATCAACAGCAGTAAAATGAATGGTTCTGTTTCGCTCCCTGGAGTCACTTCTCAGCCACGGGGTAAGACCCGTACCATCCATGTCATTCAAAACGGTGATTCCCTGTGGGCGATTTCCCGCATCTATGGTGTCAGTATCAAATCGATTCTGCAGGTGAACAATCTAAAGGAAGACAGTGTACTGCCCATTGGGATGAAACTTTCCATTCTCACCTTGAAGAATGCTGAGAGTGAGCCGGAAGTCCTGGTGGCTCAGAAAAATGCCCCTTCCTCTCAAAAAGAAAAGGGTTTCTTTCATACTGTCAATGTGGGTGATACCTTGTGGAACATCTCCCGGAAATATGGAGTCAGTATCAACACCCTCGCCCAGGTGAATAAACTGAAAAGTGTCGACAGCCTGCAGCTGAACCAAAAAATTTGGGTTTCCTCTTCCGAAAGACCGTCTGCTACCAAGACAGATCCCGGACGCTACCAGGTCTACCGCGTCAAACCGGGTGATTCCCTCTGGATTCTCTCCAAAAAATACCGGATTTCCATGGAACTGCTCATGAATGTGAATGGCTTGAATCAAAAGAGCCAGCTCCGGATCGGTCAGGAAGTGCGAATTCCCGCCTACCTCTCGGGAAATTATGGTGATGTCTCGGGAAATTATGTCTGGCCATTGATGGGGTGGGTGTCCTCCCGTTTCGGTCCTCGCGGTCGGAGGATTCACACCGGAGTGGACATCAGCGCTCCTTCCGGACGTATCATCCGGGCTGCTCGCAGTGGAGTGGTGGTTTTTTCCGGTTGGATGGCCAATTACGGACGGGTAGTCATCGTTTCACATTCCGATGGGGCTCAGACCCTTTATGCTCACAATTCGCTGAACTTGGTGACCCGGGGTCAACGAGTCAATCAGGGTGATCCCATCGGAAAAGTGGGGGCGACAGGAAACGCGACCGGGAATCATTGTCATTTCGAAGTGCGGGTCAAAGGATGTGCAGTGGACCCCATGATCTATTTAGGAAAATAGAAAACCATACCAGTTACCGATACCACCAGAGTAATGAAAAGCCATCTCTTTGTTGAAAATAACCCGGTTGTCTATTCACTGAGCGTTTTTTTATCATACGCCGCAGGGTGTTTTTTTGGGGGTGGGGGAAAATGATGACCAGAGCAGAAGCAATCGTCTTACTCCGAATATCACTCACCAATGAAAATTTGGTTAAACACTGCATTGCTTGCGAAGCTATCATGGAAGATTTAGCTGTTCGGCTGGGTGGAGAAAAAGACCTCTGGGCCCTGGCTGGTCTTCTCCACGATATTGATTATGAGGAAACCAGGGATCAACCAGAAAAACATGGTCTCCTCGGTGCCATGCGTTTAACGGAACTGGGCTTTCCGGAAGAAGTCGTGGCGACGGTACGTGCCCATAATGATGCCACCGGTTTTCAGGCCATCACCCGGATGGAAAAAGCTCTCTATGCTGTCGATCCGATCAGTGGGTTCATTGTAGCCTGTGCCCTGGTTCATCCGGAGCGAAGACTGTTGCCTCTCGATCTTCCTTTTTTACTCAACCGTTTTAAAGAAAAAAGTTTTGCCCGCGGTGCCAACCGGGAGCAAATCCACACCTGCAGTACCTTAAATCTGACGCTGGAAGATTTTCTTGCTCTTTCCCTCTGCGCCTTGAAAAACAGGGCAAAAGAGTTGGAGCTCTAAAACCTCTGCCTGGCTTCCTCTTTTCTCAGTACAAGATGAATTCCGAAAAAGTGTTTTTTACGGACTTGACATATCTATTATCAAGTCATATAATTCTCAAGGTCAATGTCAAACAATATCAAAAAGGAGGCCGGTATCATGACAAACCGATTTGATCCTTTTCGTGATTTAGTAGTGTTGCAAGACAGAATCAACTGGCTTTTAGAAGATCGTTTGGCCCGCCAGCAGGGAAAGGAGATTCCGGCAGAAGCATGGGTCCCTTCGGTTGATATTCAAGAAGATGAGAAGGAAGTGGTCCTCTTCTTTGATCTCCCGGGAGTGATTCAGCAAGATGTGGAAATCAATGTGACGGATGAACAACTCTCCATCAAAGGTGAACGGAAGAACGGAGAAGAGAAACGTAAGATCCTGCGTCGGGAACGAACTGTGGGCCCCTTCTCCCGATCTTTTGAACTGAATATTCCTGTACAGGTGGGAAACGTCAGTGCTTCGTATAAAAATGGGGTTTTGGAAATTCATCTTCCTAAATCCGGGGAAGGGAAACCACGGAAAGTGAACATTGAAGGGGAGTGAAGGAGAGACATTTCAGTCGAAAACGCCAAAAAGGGCAGGGACACCCTGCCCTTTTTTATGAAAGGCATTGTATGATGGAGAACGTTCGGGAGCTCACGGTACAAAATAAAAAATAAGCTTCCGTATGAAGGTGGTGTGAGTTTAAAGAAATCAATGAAGCGTATGAGGTATTGGGAGATCCGGAAAAAAGAAAGAGATATGATGAACTTGGTTCGGCATGGAATTCCTATGGTCAACAAGATACCGAACAATTCTGGAATAATTTTAATCAAAAATACGGGCAGCAACAAGCAGAACCAGCTGGTTACACCACCACCCATCAGACCACTGGGGAAGAAGGCGGAGATTTCAGCGATTTTTTCCAGGCTTTTTTTGGAGATATCTTTCATGGATCCCGTTCTGCCCGTTCTCCTCGTTACCAGTCTGGTTCCGGAGACGTTTTCCCCAGACAGGAACGGAAAGTCAGGTCGACTTATCATGAAATTGAAGTGAGTTTTCCGGAGAGCCAGAAGGGAACCACCCGGAATATTCGAGTGGAACTGGACGAACCCTGTGTCCAATGTGGTGGAACCGGCCAGAGCTCTTCCTCCCGTAAGTGTCCCGCCTGCGAGGGTCGAGGCAGTATCCGACGCCGAAAGACCGTCAATGTCAATATCCCGGCGGGCGTCCGGGATGGGGCGAACCGCATCCCTTTTTTCAACGGGAAGAGGATAATGTTATTCTCGAATTGCCGCTCACAGTATATGAGTCGATTTTAGGGACCGAACTGGAAGTTCCGACTTTGACGGGCAAGGCGACGATGAAAATTCCATCTGAAACGCAGAACGGAACGGTTTTTCGCTTACGGGGGCTCGGTTTTCAAAAAGAAAAGAGTGGGGAAAAGGGAGATCAATTGGTCAAGATACGGGTGTTGATTCCCCGGGAACTCACCGATCAGGAGAAGAAATACTATCAGGAACTTTCTTCTATGCGGCAAGAAAATCCCCGAAAATACTTGATGTCATCCTGATCAGCAACATAACAAATCAATACTGTTTTCCGGGGTATACGATAGAAGGTGGGGGTGGATATGAAAATTCAGGAGTTAGAAAATTGGTATGTCATCAGCGAGGCAGCAGCCCAGGCCGGAGTTCATCCCCAGACACTGCGCTACTATGAACGAATCGGTATTTTGAAGCCCAGTCGAAGCCGGGGGAATATCCGTCTGTATACCAGCAATGATATTGAGCGGGTAAAAAAGATCCAGAGGTTAACCAGGAACCTGGGGGTGAATTTGGCCGGAGTCGAAATTATCCTCAGTCTGATGGAACAGATGGAAAATTTACAGAAAGAATGGGAAATTGAAAGGCAAAAACTATTGAAAGAAATGGAAACCCATTTTCGTTTGCTAGACAAAAGGGGTTGATGGATGATGGATTTTGAAAAGTTTACTGAAAAAGCCAGGGAAGTTATTTCTTTAGCCCAGGACCTCTTAATGGAGTTACATCATAACCAGCTGGAAGTAGAACATATTTTTTTAGCATTATTGAAACAGCCGGAGGGGATCGCAAACCAGATTATTGAGCGGTGTAAGGTCAGCCCGGAAGTGATCCAGAAAGAGTTGAAGAAAACCTTGGAACGAATTCCGCAAGTGTACTTCGAGCAAGGGCAGGAAGCTCAAATTTACATCACCCCCCGGGCAAAGTCGGTTCTGGATCACGCTGCCGAAGAGGCGAAACGACTCAAAGATTCCTACGTGGGGGTGGAGCATCTTCTCATTGCAGTCGTGAAAGAAGAAAGTGGGGAGAGTTACAAGATCTGTCAATCCCACGGGATCGATGTGGAGAAGATATACCGGGCACTACGGGAAATTCGGGGACAGAGGAAAGTTGATGATCCATATGCGGAGGGACGCTACCTGGCTTTGGAAAAGTACGGAAGGGATCTGACTCAACTGGCAAAAGAAGGGAAGTTAGATCCGGTGATTGGAAGGGATCCGGAAATCAGCCGGGTGATCCAGATTTTGAGTCGTCGTACGAAAAATAATCCCGTTCTCATCGGGGACCCGGGAGTGGGAAAAACTGCGGTGGTGGAGGGGTTGGCACAGAAAATTGTTAATGGAAATGTTCCCGAGACTCTCAAAGAAAAGCGGATCATCATCCTGGATATGGGAGCCTTGTTAGCCGGAGCTAAGTTTCGCGGTGAATTCGAAGAGAGACTCAAGGCCGTCTTGGAAGAAGTGCAAAAATCCAGTGGGAAGGTCATCCTCTTCATCGATGAATTACATACCGTGGTTGGTGCTGGTGCTGCCGAAGGTGCTATTGATGCCGCCAATTTACTCAAACCGGTTCTAGCCCGTGGGGAATTACAGACGATTGGGGCGACCACTCTGGATGAATATCGAAAGCATATTGAAAAAGACGCAGCATTGGAACGACGATTCCAGCCGGTTTTTGTCGGAGAACCCTCCATCGAGGAGACTAAAACCATTCTTCGCGGTTTACGGGATAAGTATGAAGCGTACCATAAAGTAAAGATCAACGATGATGCCTTGGATACCGCGGCGGAGATTTCCGCAAAATACATCACCAGTCGTTTTCTGCCTGATAAGGCCATTGATTTGATCGACGAAGCCGCCAGTAAAAAACGGATCGAGATGCAAAGTGTTCCTCCCGAAATCAAAAAAAGGGAAGAAGAACTCCGTCAGCTGGCGCAGGAAGGAATGTCAGCAGTTCAAGCCCAGGAATACGAAAAAGCCGCTCAATTGAGAGACCAGGCCGAAATGCTCCGTAAAAAATACCAGGATGAAAAAGAACACTGGATGAGAGAAAAAGAGATGAGCGAAGTGGTCACGGGACAGGATATTGCTGAGGTGGTTTCATCCTGGACTGGTATTCCCACCACCAAACTCTTGGAGAAAGAACGAGAACGGCTGCTTCGGATGGAAAAGGAAATCCATAAGCGGGTGATTGGTCAGGATGATGCCATTCATGCCGTTTCGGAAGCAATTCGTCGGTCACGAGCCGGAATTACCGAAGGCAACCGTCCCATGGGATCGTTCTTATTCTTGGGACCGACGGGAGTGGGAAAGACCGAACTGGCGAAGGCTCTGGCGGAATTTATGTTCGGTGACGAAAATGCCTTGCTCCGGATTGATATGTCTGAATATATGGAAAAACATACCGTATCCCGATTGATTGGAGCCCCACCGGGATACGTGGGGTACGAAGAAGGTGGACAGCTCACCGAAGTGGTGAGAAGACGTCCGTATCAAGCCATTCTTCTGGATGAGATTGAGAAAGCGCACCCGGATGTCTTCAATGTTCTTCTCCAAATCCTGGATGATGGACGATTAACCGATGGACAGGGCCGGACCGTCGATTTCCGGAATACCCTGATCATCATGACATCTAACATGGGAAGCAACTATTTCCGAAGCATCGATTCCGATAATGAAGCCGAGTTCGAACGCTTGGAACAAAAGGTCCTCCGGGAAGTCCGTGACCAGTTTAAACCAGAATTCGTCAACCGGATCGATGAAATCATTGTTTTCCATCCTCTCACCCGGGACCAAATCCGGGAGATCGTTGATTTGATGATTTCCCGTTTAAGAAAACAACTGCAAAAACAGGGAATGGATATCGTTCTCGATTCATCGGTGCGAGAGTACCTGGCTCACGAGGGGTATGATCCCGATTATGGAGCCCGACCACTCCGCCGGTTGATCCAGAGGAAAATCGAAAGTCCTTTAGCCGGGGAACTCATCCGCTGTAGCTATAAAAACGGGGACCGGATTGAAGCGTACCGGGAGGGGAATGAGATTCACTTTCGATGTCCATCTGCTGCTCAGGAGTAAAGATACGGAAATAGAAAAAATGCGTCCTCGCTCTGGAAAAGACCGCTTTCAAGCCACTTTCACTCTGGGGGTGGCTTCTTTTTTTCTGGGGTCCGTTGCATTTGATAAAATTAAATAAAAGATTTATAATAATTTGCAAATTCGGCAAGGAACAATGCCTGAAGGAGGGCAAGCCGTGGCTGACGCCGTGGTACAAGAAAAAGCTTCATCTAATAAAGATATTTCGCCAGAACAGATGGATGCTCTGGGAGTGTTGCTTCAAGATTTTAAGGGTAAAAAGGGGATGCTCATCCAGGTACTCCATGCTGCCCAGGGTCTGATCGGATATCTTCCACCTCCCGTCCTCAAAAGAGTATCTCAGACCTTGAACATCCCCCTCAGTGAAGTATATGGTGTGGTCACCTTCTATCACTTCTTCTCTATGAAGCCCCGGGGAAAACACGTCATTCAGGTTTGTCTGGGAACTGCTTGTTATGTCCGGGGAGGGCAGGAAATACTCACTCAGCTTTTAAAGGAGTTAGAAGTTGGTATTGGGGTAGTGACCGAAGATGGAATGTACTCATTGGAAGTCATGCGTTGCGCCGGAGCATGCGGTCTGGCACCGGTTGTCCGGGTCGATAATGATGTCCATAAACGCGTGAATCCAGCTCAAGTGGGAGATATCATCAGAAGTTACCAACAATGAAAGAATTGTCTCTCCATCTCCTTGATATCCTGGAAAACTCAGTTCGCGCCCAGGCGTCGTGTATTCGCATCTTGGTGGTTGAGGATACCAAAAAGAATCTCCTCCTTCTCACCATTCAGGATAATGGGAAGGGAATGGGTGAGGAGGAGTTATCGCGGGTTCGAGACCCGTTCTACACCGGACAGAAAAAAAAGGTGGGATTGGGTATTCCGCTCCTCGAGCAATTGACCCGGTTGTGCCTGGGAAATTTGGAAATCAGTTCTCACCCCGGGGAGGGAACATCCATTGTGGCCCGTTTTCAACTGGATCATATTGATCTTCCCCCACTGGGTCGTCTTCCGGACACGCTGATGGCTATTTTTGCCTCTCATCCGGATATCGAAATTGAATATGAGCATGTTCGGGATGAGTGTCGCTGGGCGTTCAATACCAAAAAGCTTATGGAAGAATTGGACGTTCAAAATACTCAAGACTTGATGACGCTCTTATGGGGAATCAAGGAATGGATTGAGTACCATGAAGAGCACATGGGGTAATCAGACCATCACGCCAGTTCCTGGCGCCCTCAAAGGATAAAAAGATGAGATTACCAAGCCCTCAAAAGACCAGGGCTTGCAATGACATATTTTATTCTTACCGGTTTACTGTTTACTGCTCATATCGTTTTCTGTATAGGATGAAAAGTGTCAATATGAATTACCATTTTCAATGTTCCATCTGGAGATGGTAGAGGAAGGGGTGTCGGGTATGAAAATCACCAGCATAGAAGACCTGAAGAAGATCAAGGAAGAAGCGCAAAGAAGTACGTCTCTCCGCGAGGGGAATGCTGATTATCGGATCGTGGTCTGCATGGGGACCTGCGGAATTGCCGCCGGAGCGAGACAGGTGATGTCTTCTCTTCTCGATGAAATTAGCGTACGTGGTCTGAAAAATGTTATGGTGACCCAGGCCGGTTGCATTGGCCTCTGTGATCGGGAACCACTCCTCAGTGTAGAAAAAGGGGATGAAAAAGTTTTTTACGGCGATCTGAATCCGGAAAAAGCCCGGAGGATTATTACTTCTCATATTGTGAACGGACAAATTATTGGCGAATGGGTTGTACACGTTGAACGATAAGAACTTCCTAGGAGGGTCATGAACATGGCAGAGATGGAAAGATGCCAGGTGCTTTTGTGCGCCGGTGCGGCTTGTGTTTCTTCTGGCGCCCTGAAGGTAAAAGATGCACTGATCCGTGAAATTCAGAGAAATGGGTTGGAAAATGAAGTTCGGCTCGTGGAAACGGGTTGTGTCGGTCCCTGTAATTTAGGACCATTGGCCATCGTCTATCCGGAAGGTGTTTTTTATCAGAAACTGGTACCAGAAGATGCCCCGGATATCGTTGAGGAGCACCTGATCAAAGGAAGAGTGGTGGATCGACTTCTTTTCCAGGCACCGGATGAAGAAAAGAAAAAATTCCTGCAGGAAATTGATTTCTTTAAAAAGCAGGTTAAAATTGCTTTACGAAATTGTGGCTTCATCAACCCTATGGTGATTGATGAATACATCGCCCGGGATGGATACCTGGCGTTAGGGAAAGTCCTTTCCTCCATGACTTCGGATCAGATC
>JAPLGF010000289.1 GCA_026390275.1 Candidatus Atribacteria bacterium | reverse complement strand
TCTACTGGTGGTGCTGGCCCTGGTCATGTCTTTCCTGAAATATACCAAATTTGAACAGGCGGAGGAGTCCTGATGAAACATCGGGTGAAAACAGGTCGGATGGTCAAATACATTTTCTTAGCGGTGGTGGCATTCATCGGGCTGATTCCCTTTGTCCTCATCGTTTTCACCTCCATCAAAACGACCGTCGACGCCCTCTCCATGCCCCCCAAATGGTTTTTTACCCCCACCGGCGAAAATTACCGGGTTTTAATGACCGATATCAACTTTCTAAAATCGATCAAAAACAGCCTTTTCATCGCCGCCGGTGCCACTCTCCTGGCGACGATTGTGGGAATCACAGCTTCCTATACTCTGAGCCGTTTCCGTTTTCGCGGTAAAAAAGGGATCGCTTACTTCATTCTGGCCCTGCGAATTGTTCCTCCCATTGTTTTTGTCATCCCGTATTTTCTGATCTGGCGTTCATTACGTCTCTCGGACACTTATACTTCCATGATCATCATGTACGTCACCCTCATTCTCCCCCTCCTGATCTGGATGATCCGGAGCTTCTTTGACGAAATACCCTTTGAGATTGAAGAAGCAGCCATGGTGGATGGGTGTACCCGCTGGCAAACACTCCGATACGTCCTCCTCCCCACCATCGTCCCGGGGATCATGGCCTCTTCCACCCTTTCTTTTATATTTATCTGGAATGAATTCATGTTTGCCCTCTTTAACACTGGACGACACACTCGAACTCTTCCGATTGAAATCTACAATTCCCTGGGGTATTACCAGTTAGATTGGGCACGGCTTTCCACCTCGGCAGTCATCGCCATTGTTCCCGCCATCGTCTTTATTGCCCTCACCCAGAAATACATCATCCGGGGTCTCACCATGGGCGCAGTGAAAGGATAAATTGATCCCAATTCGAGGAACCAACTCATGGAAAAATATTTACTAGGCATTGATATTGGAACCAGCGGTTGTAAATGCAGTGTGATCAACGATCAAGGCAAGATGATCGCCTCCTCTTCCCAGGAGTATGTACCATTTTCCCCCCAGCCGGGATGGATGGAACAGGATCCTTTTGATTGGTATCATGCTCTTATCCTGGCACTACGGAAACTCCAGAATGAATCAGCCATTGATCTTAAAAATATTATTGCTTTGGCTCCCACCGGGCAGATGAGAGGACTCACTTTCATTGGTAAAAAAGGAGAGGTGGTCCGGAACTCAATTCTCTGGAATGACCTCCGCTGCCAGGAGGAAGTGAACCACATTAATTCAAGCTCCCGCACCCTGGTCGAGGAAATCACCGGAAATCCAATTAATACTATGTGTACCCTTCCCAAAATCCTCTGGGTGATGAAAAACCAACAGGAATTATGGGAAAAAACTAACAAAATCATCTATCCAAAAGATTTTATCAGTTATCAATTAACTGGGAATATACAGACTGATCACAGTGATGGTTCCGGATCCTCTTTTTATGATATTCGCAAACAAGAATGGTCCCCTGTAATTCTGGAGCTTTTTGGAATTTCCAGAGGAAAGTTACCAGAATTGTATCTTTCCACAGCAATGGTTGGAAAGGTTACCCGAATGGCGGCATACGATACTGGACTACTAGAAGGGATCCCGGTAATGGCAGGCGGGAGCGATTCGACCGTTGAAACCATTTCTATTGGTATAATCGGGCCACATCAATGTAAGATCCGCCTTGGTACATCTGGTGCACTCTCTACAGTGGTTAACACCATCGAAAATCGCCATAAATATTATTACTGGTCGTATCTAGTCCCCAAACATTGGATGATTGACCTCAACACTAGATCGTGCGCCCAGTCAGTTCAGTGGCTCCGAAAGGTTTTTTTCTCCGAGTTACCTTCTGAATCAATAAGTTACCACCATATAGAAGAAGAAGCACGACAATCGCCTCTTGGATCACAGGGATTGATTTTTCACCCCTATCTGATGGGCGAAGACGCCCCATATTGGGATCCTATACTACAAGGAAACTTCTCTGGAATCACCATTGAACATAATCGATCTGATTTCGCCCGGGCTGTATACGAGGGTACGGCATTTGCCCTTAAAGACGCCATGTCTTGTTTTGGAAATATTTCTAATGGATTTCAACAATATATATTTGTCGGAGGAGGAACTAGAAACTTATTATGGTTATCGATAGTGGCTGATGTACTCGGAGTGAATGGTATAATTCCTCCTTATTCTGATGCCTCTTATGGTGCGGCCTTGATAGCAGGAATAGGAAGTGGTGTATTTAACAGTTTATCATATATTACCCATAAATTTGTTACATTCAATAAAATAGAATATAGTAAGTATAATAATACCATATATAATAACATATATGAAATATATAAAAGTAAAATAATGTGAATATTCTATTATTTAATTTTGAGAAAACAATTGGAACAAGGTATGGGTGCAATGGCTAAAATTATAGAAAAATAAATAAAATAATATAAAAGAAGATGATAATGATGAATTTATCAATTGAGAATAAGAAATTCACACTGACTTTCGAGAGATGATCGCAAAAGAAAAACTTGATGGAGCAATTGTGTGTTTGGGAAGTAAAAATCACCCCCGGGTCGCACCGGAAGTCCTTCGGATGGGAGTGCCCATTTTCCTCGAAAAGGCCATGGCTATTGACCTGGAAGGGACGAATTCTATTCTCGAATCCGCTCGAGAAACTGGATTGGTCGTTCAGGTGGACCACCAGAAAAGATACAACCTTGCTTACCGAAGAGCATATGAAATCGTCAGAAATACTGAAAAATTCGGTCATATCATCCAGATCGAAAGCAAGATGCACGGTTTTCCAGTATTCCCCACCTTCTTCACCTGTATGTTAGAATGGCAATCTCACAACCTGGATCTGGTTCAATTTTTTGGGGGATCGATTCGGGAGCTCTATGCCTGGTCCCATCGCCTTGATGACCGACATGGGGCGCTGACCATCATGTTGCGGTTTGAAAATGAAGTCCTGGGTACCCTGGGGTGGGGAACCTATGGAGGACCCGGACAGTTCGTTGAGCAAATCGAAATCATCAGTGACCAGGGAAAAGGAGTCATCGTCCGGAATGCGCGACAGGTTACTTTTTATCAAGACCCCGAGACAGGAGAGACTTGGGAACCGGATTGGAACCCAATCAGCCCCAACCAGAGTCACGTGTTCAACGGATACGTGGGAGGTCTCCGTCACTTCATTGATTGTGTGCGGGACGGGAAAAAACCCTCTCCCTCCATTGAAGAGGAAGCAAAAACCATGGAATGGCTTTTCGAAATCGCCCGGAAGGCCGGAATACCCACCGACTGGGAATTTATTTCCAGCGCTTTATAAAAAATAATGTGTACGTTTTGGTCATTATGCGAACTGTCACTTCTTATTCCATTAAGAGAAAGGAATCATGGCGATGTCACAAGACATTGACTATCTTCAGGAAGAACTGATTCACGAACTGGAAAAAATTGTCGGACCGGAACGTGTCCTGACTGATCAGGCTGAAAAAGATGTTCAATCAATTGATGTCTGGTGGATCACCCGTTACTGGTTTTTTAACCGCGAACCCTTTCCCCAACCTTTTGCCATCGTCTTTCCAGAGTGTACAGAGGAAGTGGTGCGCCTGGTCCGCTGGTGCAATGAACATCAGGTTCCCTATGTCCCCCGGGGAGGGGGAGCAGGAGATTCCGGTGGTTCCTGGGCGATTCATGGGGGATTGGTCATTGACCTAAAGAGAATGGATAAAATTTTGGAGTTAAATAAAAAATCACTGACCGTCCGGGTACAATCCGGGATCATCCAAAAACACTTAGAAGAATATCTGAATCGTCACGGGTATACGATGAATCATTTTCCCGCCTCGTTCAACACCTCTGCCCTGGGTGGGTTTATTAGTACCAATGGGACCGGAGTGCTTTCCTCCAAGTATGGAAAAGTGAGTGATATGGTTCACCAGCTGGAAGTGGTCCTTCCCAATGGTACCATCTTTAAAAGTCTGCCAGTCCGGCTCCATTCCACCGGGCCAGATTATTCCCGGCTCTTTTTCGGTGCAGAAGGAACCCTGGGAATCATCACTGAGGCGTTGTGCAAAATATACCCTCTCCCGGAAAGGAGAACATTTCGATCCTTCATTCTACCCAGCCTGAGCGAGGGAATCGAAGCCGGACGGAAGATAATGGTCAATGGACTCATGCCCTGTCTGATGAGACTCTATGATGAGTTCGATACCAGGCACATTTTAAAAAACCAGTTTGGTTTAGAACAAGATGGCTGCGTGCTCATGACCGGTTTCGATGGATTAGGAAAGATTGTCGATGCCCAGATGGAGGTCGCACTGGATATCATGCAGCAATCTGGGGGGAAAGACATCGGGGAAGAACTGGGAAACACCTGGTGGACAAATCGTTATCGCTCCTACTACCCCCCCCTCGACTATATCTGCGAACCATGGATGACGGCGGTAACTGATACCGTAGCACCCTATGAAAATATCGAAAAAATCTACTGGGAAATGAAAAAAGCGGTGGAAGAAGGATTCCAAAAATGGAACGCCCAGTTCCACGCCCATTTTTCCCACTGGTATGACTGGGGAACCAGTTTTTATCCTACTTTCCTGATCAAAAACGTACCCGAAGATAAAAAGGAAGCGCTCTCTATCTACCATGCTCTCATCGATGCCTGTGTCATGGCTTCCATAAAAAACGGCGGAGTAATTAACGAACATCATGGAATCGGTTTGCGCTTTGGTCGACTGATGAAAGAAATTTATGGAGACAACTACAATTTGGCCCTCACCATCAAAAATGCTTTAGACCCGGACCATCTGTTAAATCCAGGAAAACTCGGTTTAGGAGATTAATAAATGGGCATTCAGGAAATCAGAGAAACCATGAAAAACTGTCGGTTCTGTTTTATGTGCCGGCATGCCTGCCCCACCTTTTTGGCTACCAAGCTCGATTCTCATACTCCCCGGGGGTATGCTCTCCTCTTGTCGGAAATTGATGAAGGCTTGAAAGAATGGAGCAATGAATGTATCGCCCGGTTTTATCAATGCAGTCAATGTGGCCTCTGCCGGGAAGATTGTGAATTTCACTGGAAAGAGGATGATCTGGTACGCCATGCCCGGGAGGAAATTGTGGCCATCGGACGCGAGCCTCAGAATGTAAAAGGCATCGCCGAATCTGTTCGCCGTACCGGAACCCCTTTCGGTCATCGAAAAAACGAATCTATAGGCAATGTTTTTAAAAATCAACAAAACCCGGACGTTCTCTATTTTGCCGGTTGCTCCACTCATCAGTTCCATCCGGAAGTCGTCCAGTCTCTGACTGGACTTTTAAATTATTCCGGACTAAGTTGGACGATGTTGGAACCAGAAATATGTTGTGGCATGCCCCTGTTTGACCTGGGATATCCCACTTTCGCTCACCAGCAAGCAGAAAGTGTCGCTCAACTCCTAGCGGACCGGAATCCCCGTCTTTTGGTGACCGGATGTCCTCATTGCTATCGGGCGTTCCAGGAAAAATATCCGGAGTGGGGCGTCTCTCTTCCGTCTTCGATTCAGGTGATGCATTCTACGGAATTCATCGATCAACTGATGCGGGAAAGAAAAATCGAATTAAAAAGCAAACTCGCTCTGTCTCGGGTTTGTTATCACGATCCCTGCCAGCTGGGGAGAAAAATGGGGATCTATGATTTCCCTCGGTCGATCATTCATCAGGTGACGGGACATTCCCCGATCGAAATCTTCCATAACCGGGAAAAAGCAGAATGCTGCGGGGCTGGCTCTGCTTTATTCTTCAGCGATCCCGGGATATCGACCCAGGTCGCCCGGGTCCGATGGAACCGGATCCAGGAAGAAAATCCACAACTGATCGTCACCGCCTGTCAAAATTGTAAAACCGCCTTGCAAGGGGTATCCTCTATTGACGTGCTCGATATTTCGGAATTGATTATTCAGGTATTGGGAGGTGACCAATCATAATGAATACTATGCTTCAAGCCTATGTTCCCCGCGCCCATGAGATGGCATTTAGGGAAATCGAAAGGCCTGTTCCATCGGCGGGCGAAGTTGTCATAAAAGTATCCCGAATTGGAATTTGTGGGTCTGATATTCACGCTTTCAAGGGAAAGCATCCCATCGTTTCCTTCCCTTTGACCCCGGGTCATGAATTCAGCGGATACATCGAAGAATTAGGACCGGAAGTAGAAGGATGGTCAAAGGGCGATCTGGTGACGGTTGAACCAGCCATTGGATGTGGAACTTGTCCCAAGTGTCAGGTGGGTCTCATTGGGCAATGTAACACCCTCCAGTTTATCGGTGGTGGTCTCCCTGGTGCCGGGAGTCCACTTTTCAAGGTGAACCAAAAACAAGTAGTCAAATTCCCACAGGAAGTGGGACCTGATGATTCTGCCATGACCGAACCGCTGGCGGTGGCCATCCATGCGGTTCAGAAAATTTCGGATTTAAATTATAAAAACGTCTTTATTGCGGGAGGGGGAACAATCGGACTCCTGGTCGCCCAGGTGTCACGCCTTTCCGGGGCTTCCCGCATTCTCATCTCAGAAAAACAAGACTACCGGGCTCAAATTGCCCGGAAACTTGGATTGGCCACCGTTTCTCCCAATCCTGCCTTAGAAAAGGAGATCATTCAATTTTTTGGTGCGGTACCCAAAGTGACTTTTGAATGCGTCGGAGCGGAAGCTCCCCTCAATACCTGTATCCATGTGGTGGAAAGAGGGGGATACGTGATCGTGGCCGGGGTCTATGAAGAACCTCCCAAAACCGATATGGTTCAAGTGCAAGACAAAGAAATCAACCTCTCGGGAACCCTCATGTATACCTTTGATGATTTTCGAAAAGCAGCCGACTGGATCACGAAAAAAAAGGTAACTCTTTCACCCTTGCAAACGCATCATTTTCCCTTTCGTCAGTGGGGAGAAGCCTATCGATTTATCGAGAGTCCTCAAAGCGATTATTTAAAAGTCTTCATTGATATGGACGAACCATAGGATTCGGAAAAATTTGTTTCCAAAATTTTCCAACAGGGAAGAAGAAATTTTCCATGATACCAAAAGAACCTCCCTCACAAAAAAGGCCATCCAGCCAGGATGTTGCCCGGGTAGCAGGTGTTTCAAGAGCCTCAGTTTCTGCCTATCTCAACGGAAGCCGTTTTGTTTCCGCTGAACTCCAGTACCGGATCGAAAGGGCCATCAAGGAACTCAATTACGTTCCCGATCAGCTGGCAAGGGCCCTCAAAATGAACGATGCCAAAACTATTGGCCTGGTTATTCCCATCGTCAGCAATTTCTACAATCCAATGATCCGGGCAGTCAATGAGTGTGCCCACCAGAAATCCTTTAGTTTCCTCTTGGCTTCCAGCGAAGAGGAACCGATCCGGGAGAAAGAAATCCTGCAGGTCTTTTTTGCGAAACGAATCAGTGGAATCCTGGTAGTCCCCTGTTCCTATCAAAACAAACAATTTTTAGAACAGATCAACAAGAGTGGCATTCCCATCGTTCAGGTAAACCGTAAAATCGAAGGGTTAAACATCGATTCGGTAGTTTCGAACAACTATAAAGCCGCCTACTCCGCCACTGAGCATCTCATTCAAAAGGGTCGATGCCATATTGCTTTATTAGGGTACGATCCCGGTTCACTGGCAAACACTGAGAAAAAGAGTGGGTACGATGTGGCCATCAAAGAATACGGTCTCGTCAATCACACCATCTTCATCAAAGAACATAACGTGGAGAGCTTCACCAGCGCATTTAATCAATTGTTAATCTCCTCTCCCATCAATGGATTGATCTGTACCACTCAGACCAAGACCATCACTGCTCTCCGTATCTTACGGGAAAAATCATGGAAAATACCGGAAAACATCTCGGTAATCGGGTTTGATGATACTCCCTGGTCCTCGCTACTTCAAACTCCTCTCACGGTCATTTCCGAAAATACCCATCAAATGGGAACCATCGCCACCCAACTCCTCCTGGAAAAAATCGAGAATAAAGAAAACAGGGCACTACAAAATATCATCCTCGAAAACGAACTGGTCATCCGGGATTCCACCTGATTTATTTTCCACTACCCCGAAAATATGTGGAAAAGATGTGGAATTGTGGAGTTGGAAAAGGCACCCTCCCCTGAAAATGATGTTGAGTTGTTGAGATGGAAAGGCACCCTCCACGGCACTTCGCGCCACCCTTCCGGAGGAGGGGAATTTTCCTCCGTTGCTGGCGCCAGAAACTGGTATAATTGTCTATTCACAGTATCTTTATATACATATAATAACCGTATGGGTTGAACCATCATTCCTGTGAGAATTCGAACATTCATCACATCTAATGATTTTTGACAAGGAGGGGGAGAATCATGTTGCGTACTGCAAGGCTTCTGTTGGTCTTCCTTATGTTTTTCATTCTGACCGGTGTTGTTTTAGCCAGTGAAGATACCCAGTTACCTCTCGCTATCACCGTGGAATCTACACCGGTACTGCCAGATGATACCATTACCATTCAGTTCACCGGAGCATCCGGTAATTCGAAGGATTGGATCGGGCTCTATAAAAGCGGAGCGCCAGATCGGGATTACTTAGAATGGAAATATTTCGAGGAAAAAACCACCGGTTCGATGACCTTCAACCCCATAAAAGAAGAAGGGGGATACGAGTTTCGTGCTTTCGCCAACGATGGAATGACGTTGATCAACAAGAGCGATCCCTTCGAAGTGAAAAAGATCACCGTATCGATCACCGGATGGGAAACGAAATCTGTTGGGGTGGTCACTCTTAATGTCCCACAAAATTGGAAACCCTCTCCTCCCGATGTAGAAATCACCGGCTGGTACCAGGGAGAGGAGAACAACCCCGACGTGGCGTTTGCCGTGGTTTTGAAAGATAATCTCGAAGACCAGATGCTCGACGTTACTATCGATCAAGAGAGCGAGAAAGTTATCGGCTCCCTTTCATTTCGTTACGTTACAGGATCAATCGAAAACGGAAAAATGAAAGTATGGCTCTTAATATCCCGGAAAACGGTCTTCGGAGGGAAATATATCGGTTTAGTAGCGGGATGCTCTCAAAAACTCTGGCCGGAGGCGGAACCGATCTTTAATCAAATTCTTGCCTCTGTTAAAATTACCCTGCCCCCAGAGATCGGAATCACTCTCCATGTTCCCGAAAAACCTGTTCCACCAAAGGTGGATTTCACCATTGAATTTTCTGGTGCTCCCGGTAACCCAAAAGACTGGATTGGTCTATACAGGAGTAATTCCCCCGATCGGGATCACCTGATCTGGAAATACACAGATAGCCAGAAATCAGGAACCATCACTTTCTCTGCTCCGGAGGAAGAAGGCATCTACGACGTCCGGCTCTTTGAGAACGACGAAATGAAACGTCTGGCACAGAGCCCCAGTTTTACAGTGAAAAAAGAGACTCTCCAGCCCTCGCTAAAACTGGAAAAAGAGAACTTCGCACCGGGAGAAGAAATTAAAGTTCAGCTTACCGCTCCTGATGGCCTTTCCACTAATGCCTGGGTGGGTATTATCCCTTCCTCCACTCCCCACGGTGATGAAACCGTGAACGATCAAAATGACCTGACGTATCAGTATCTTTCTGGCCGAACCGCTGGTCAATTGGTTTTCCCTGCTCCCATTGATCCCGGATCCTATGATCTCCGCATGAACGACAGCGATTCCGGAGGGAAAGAAATTACGTCCATTACGTTTACCGTAACCAGTCCGGGCCCCCGACTGTCGGTGGAACCATCTCCCGTGCGTCCTGGAGAGATCTTCACCGTTTCCTACCAGAATTCCCCCGGGAATCCCAAAGACTGGATCGGATTGTACAAAAAAATCTCCAATGACCGGGATTACGTCATCTGGAAATATACCGAAGGAAAAAAAGATGGTTCGGTTTCTTTTACCGCTCCCACTGAAACTGGAGAGTATGATGTCCGTCTTTTTGAAAACGATGGATATACCTTTCTGGCAAAAAGCGATCCCTTTCTCGTGGGGGAAATTCCCACCGATGACCAATCCCCCCAGCCGAGCCCATCTCCGTCACCCTTCCCCATCTCCCTGGATGAGCTGACCTCCATCACCTGGGAATTTGGCCGGGGAGATGGCACGGTCCTCGGAACCCTCCGACTCCTCCCCGAGGGAAAGATCAGTGGTTATTCTAACCCCAACGAATCCAGCTGGGGAATCGAAGGAAATACCCTCCTTTTCTACCATTCAAGCGGAAAATCCACCACCCGCTTCAATTCATTCCAGAAAAAAGACGGTAAATGGATCATCAGTGGTCCTTTCCTGCTCTATGGCAAAAATATTCATGTACTGAAGGAAAAAGAATAAACCACTCACCTTCCCACAACCCGGAAAATACCGGGAGTCGTGAGTCGTTAATAAAACACTTTTTTCATTGACAGTGAAATTGGTCATGCTTACAATAAGGGGAGCGAGTGTTTTTCTCAATCACATCACTTTAAAGGAGGGTTTTTTATGAAACGTCGTGTTCTTCTTCTGGTAGCAGTCATGATGCTGTCCGTCTTTGTTCTCTCTCTTAGTGTGGGTGCCTTTGCGGCTGAGACCAAGTACAAGATGGTTTCGGTTCCCAAGCTCCGGGCTCCCTGGTTTAATAATATGGAAAAAGGATTGTTAAAAGCCGGTAAGGATTTTGGAGTGGAAGTATATCAACAAGCACCGGCGTCAGCCGATGAAGCCGAACAAGTCCGTCTCATTGAGGACGCTATCAACCAGGGCGTCAATGCGATTTTGGTCGTTCCGAATAATGCCAGTTCGTGCGAACCGGTATTTACCCGGGCCAAAGAGCAAAAGATCGCAGTAATAACTCACGAATCCCCAGACCAGAAGAATCATGATTTCGATGTTGAAATGATTGATAATGTAAAGTATGGTGAAAGATGTCTGGAATTGCTCGTCGAAAAAATGGGTAATAGTGGTAAATTTGTTATTTTTGTCGGTTCACTCACGGTCCCGGCACACAACATTTGGGCTGATGCCGCTCTCAAACTGGCCAAGGAAAAATATCCTAATTTAGTCTTGGCTGCCGATCGTTTCCCGGTGGCGGAAGATCAGAATTTAGCCAGACAAACTGCTCTAGAAATCCTCACTGCCTACCCTGACCTAAAAGGATTCCTCACCTTTGGTAGCCAGGGTGCACCAGGTGCAGCTCAGGCCGTCCGGGAAAAGAGTCTGATCGGAAAGGTTTTTGTAGTCGGAGGTACCTCCCCTATGCAGGCAGCCCAATACCTGGAAGATGGTTCTTTGAGCTATGCCCCCATCTGGGACTCAGCTGAAGCCGGGTATGTTATGGTTTACCTTGCAAAAATGATCCTCGATGGAAAAGCAAACGAAATCGTTGACGGCATGGAGGTTCCAAACATTGGAAAAGCCATGGTTACCGGCAAAACAATACTCTTCGATAAACCGTTAATTATTACCAAAGATAACGTCAAGGAATTTGATTTCTAATTCCTTTCTTCTCGATTTCCCAAATCGGCCTTCCTCCCAATCAGAAGGAAGGCCGATTTGTTTCTTAATCCTTCTTCATAATAAGGTACGATACCATGGTTGATTTTCTACGTTTAACCAATATCAGTAAAAGTTTTGGTGGCGTACAGGCACTCAAAGGTGTTCATTTTTCTATTGGAAAAGGCGAGATTCACTGCTTGGTCGGTGAGAACGGTTCAGGAAAATCAACCCTGATTAAAATTATCTCCGGAACCCTACAACCTGACACCGGGGAAATTTGGATTGAAGGCTCAGTTCACCAAAAGCTCAAATCCATTGATGCCATCAATTTAGGAATTCGTGTCATTTATCAAGATTTTGCACTCTTTCCCAATCTGACTGTTAAAGAGAACATTGCCTACAGCCAGCTGGTGGAAGAACAACAAAAAGTTTTAAAATGGAAAGAAATCGAAAATATTGCTCGAACGGCAACCTCGAAAATAAAGATCAATCTGGAACTCGACGAACCGGTGGGAAACCTCTCGGTCGCGAATCAACAGATGGTTGCCATCTGCCGGGCGCTCACCAGCGAACTTCGACTTCTCATTTTGGATGAGCCCACCTCCGCTCTCACCAAAAAAGAGATTGATCAGCTCTTTATCGTGGTAAAAGATTTACAACGGAAGGACATCTCGGTGATGTTCATCAGTCATAAACTGAACGAAGTATTGGAAATTGCCGAAAAGGTGACGGTCGTCCGCGATGGTCAGAACGTTGCTACCTTACCTCGAGATGAAATCACCAA
>JAPLGF010000244.1 GCA_026390275.1 Candidatus Atribacteria bacterium | reverse complement strand
TGGTCGGACCACCGATGGCCATCTGAACTTCTTTGCTAGTCATCCAGGTCATGAACAGCCAGGCTGCTTTTTTGTGCTGGGAATCTTTATTAATACCCACATACCAGGAGTACGGATCCATCGTGATTCCTGCTTTCCCGGCCGGTTGCGGGGCATATCCCCATTTTCCTGCGGATTTGGACAATTCCGGATTTTCTATGGAAATGGCGAAAGCCGGGGTGTCGATAGCGGTAGTGACTTTGCCAGTCTGGAGACCCGAGAGAATCTTGGACCATTCCCAACTGGAGACACCCGGAGGTCCGTATTTCTTCAGGATATCAGAATAGAATTTTACTGAGGAAATGGATTCTGGGGAATCGAGAGTTGGTTTCCAGTTTTCATCCCACCACTTTCCACCGAAAGACTTTAAAAAGGTGGTCCAGATGAACATGTTGAGACCGGCACCAGCCATTCCTCGCATAGCGATGCCGTAATAGTCATCCGGTTGGTTGAGTTTCGAGGCGTAATCCATAAGTTCGTCAAACGTCTTGGCCGGTCCGGGGATACCTTTTTCTTGATAGATGTCCTTCCGGTAGATCATGAGCGTTCCGGAAAGGTGGAGGGGAAGACCGTACTGGACGTCTTTGACCTGACCAATTTTGATGAAGTTTTCCGGGAAGTCGCTCGGCCATTGATACCATTTCTGATCGGTGAGTGCCGCATCATTGAGATAAAGTCCCAAGTCATCCAGGGAGTCACTCTTTACGTAGAGAGAAATGTAGCCTGGATCGAGCAACATGGCATCGTAAACCCCGGTTTTTCCGGTGAGGTCGATGGTAATTTTTTGTCGCAGATTTTCCTCGTTCACCAGTTCATGGGTGACCTTAATGCCGGTTAATTCTTCGAAAATGGGAACCAGTTTCATGATACTTTCCTGGTTGGGTTCGGAGTTTCCCAGGAAGGTGATGGTTTCACCCTCAAACTGCTTCCAGTTGATGCCGGCTTTTTTGAAGGAATTCATCAGGTCGTCTTTGGTAGCAAAAAACTTCCCGTAAAAATACTCCCCTCCCCAAGCCAGGGCACCACAGAAGATGATTCCACAGAGAACGACTGCCAGGATAATAGATATTCTTTTCATGCATTTAACCCCCCTTTGATGGTTTTTACTACTCTTTCTTTCTGAACCCATCGAATTGTTGGATCTATCACCTCCCAGAGAACAGCCTACGGCGTAAAACAAAAAGAAGAAAAATCAGCTTTTTTCTGATGGAACAGTTGTTTATGTTTTTTCTTCCAGCCCACTCTGCAATGAACGGTGAAGAGCAACCAGCAAGCGGGTGTTTCGGTATCCATCCTCGAAACTGGCACCACTGGGGAGATCCAGGCGGATGCAATCAATAAAATCATCGAACATGTATCCCGGAAATCCCACCAGTTTTTTCCCGTAATCGACCAGGAGGCTGTCCAAATACTTATAGGAGGTTGTGGCCATGTCAATCATCTGATGGCCAAAATCGACGGTGATAAACCCTTTTTCGCCATAGAACGAACATTTGACATCGAACACATGGGGGAAGGATTCCGGAAGGCACCATAAGCTTTCATACATTCCATCGGTTCCATCGTCGAACTTGACCAGGGAGTGGATGTAGTCATAGGTATCCACCCCCCGCTCCTTGAGCAGCTTCTTGGTTCCGTGGGCGTAAACTGACACGGCCTCTTTTCCGGTGAGGAAATACGTCATATCCAGAAGATGGCTGAGCAAAAACCAGCCACAGGTGGTTTGGGAGGCCCAGGAAATCATCTGGAGAGGGACAAAAACGGTATTGCTCTGTAATCCATTGATGGTGAGGATCGGTCCCAGCTCATTGTTCGAGATCTGCTTCTTGGCCTGGATCACCACCGGGTTCCAGCGGTTTTCATAGGCGATCATACACTTTGTTCTGACCTTACGGGAGAGTACCAGCATTTCTTCGGCTTCTTCCACTCTTTGTGAAAAAGGCTTCTCGACCAGAACATGAAGTTTCTTTCCCAGGGCTTTGATGACTGGATCTCGGTGCATGAAATCGGGAGTGGTGATGATGACGGCATCAAACGACTCTTTCTCGTACATCTCATCGTAACTGGAATACCCTTTTACTTTCCAGTTCTGCTCCGCCTGTTTCTTACGCTTTTCATCAGGTTCTGAAAAGGTCGCGAGTTCAACATAAGGGTTCTGAGAAGCAAAACGAGCAAACATGCTCCCTCTGATTCCCATTCCAACAATTCCCACCTTGATCATCTTGACCACCTCGATCGAATGATTTTTGATTATGAAGACGATATCCTTAACAAGCAAGACAACCGAGCCAGTTCCTGGCGCCATCAGAGTAATAAAAAATCACATCCGGTACAACTTCACCTTCTCCATGAGGGCATTGGCAGTGGAGACATCGGGGACTCCATCAACCATATAGAAAACATTTCCCATGAGATCGTGGGCAGGGAGGAGAGTAACAAATTGTTCATAAGGAAGGGAAACCACCAATGGAACATTTCCCCGCCGGGGATGAAGTGATTTCATTTCTGAAATGGCGGTGGGGTTCCCCCGTTCTTCCACCAGTCGAATGGCCTTAATCCCCTTCAATTGGGAAACGCTTTCCAGGAGGTGCCGTCCATTACTGTGAAGGTGGATAACTCCCCCATCAAAACGGGAAAATATTTTTTCGACTGGTTCTCTCCCCCATTTTTCAAAGTAGTCGGTGGAGGTGAGATGGAAGGGGTCAACACTTTCGGAAATAATCCGACCTTCCATCCACTGAACATGGGTACTGAACGTTCCCCCATTGATCAGTCCGATTTCCCGGAAAAAGGTTTCCTGTACCCAAACATTCAGATCGTGTGCGAAGGAAATGGCATCCCGAACTAATTCAGGATTTTCAATTACATCAACGTATGACTGGGTGGCACCCCTTAATTCAAAGAGGAAATTAAGGGCATCAATCAGGATAAAATGACTGATACCAAACTTTCCGGCAGCCTTCTCCCGGAAGAATTGAAGTTTATGTACATAGGTCCGGTATAACGAATGTTCTGGATTGAGTGTCAGGTTATGGACGGAATGGAGATCCGAGATAAATGGTTTTACCATGGACGAAATCAGTCCATCATAAGAAAATGAGATGTATTTTACTTCTCCCCCCACTAGACCGGCATAGAGACCCTGATCGAACTCCGAAAGATAACAGCAGGGCATAGAATCATCTTCGATGTTCTGTCTTTCCTGAAAAAAATCCTCCCAGAACCGAACGTTCTCATTTTCATCTGGAGCGGTGGTTTCCCCTGGTGGAAGCGAAGCTCGAAAGTGCTCGAGGGTGGGACTGGGGATATTCATCTGGGCGTAAATTCCGTCAAGACCCCTGCACTGATACAGTCCATTCAGACGCTGGTAGGTTTCTGAAACATGGTGCTTATAATAAAGATTTTTTTCATTCCCAAAAATTCTTTACACCCCCAATACATAATATTTTATAAAAAAATTAAATGCGTGATATTTTTTCAAATTATTAATGTTCCTTTGCATGGGTACTCTACCGCCTGAAATTGTTTCATTGGTTGCCAAAAAAATCAATACTGAAGTATTCAAGACCAGGTTCTTTTTGAAAAAAAGGAGGGTTTCAAGAAAAAAATTTGCTTGATTTCGAGAAAACCGAAAAAAGCTGTAAGGAAGAAGAAAAGTCAGGGAAAAAAGGTTCCCAAGAAAGGGGGAAAGAATATCGTTGATGTGATCCGATTTCTTTGCACACACCGAGCAGAAACCCAAACGAGTAAAAAATTTCCCACCCCTCGATATCATGTTCTTTGACCCTACCTCCAACTAATCATAACAGGAATCAACAAGTAGCGTCAATGAATTCCCTGATGCTGCCAGGAAGAGGGATGGTGGTCTGTTTTCTCCCCACCTTCTCCCATTGGTATTGTATAATATCCATGAGTGGTTAATGTCTGCCTAAGGAGGATTAGAATTAATGTCTGATAATACGTACCGTGAAATTATGCATCAACCTGAGGCCTGGAATGATACTTTAGCTTATCTGGAAAAGAATCCTCTGCTCTACGAAAAAGCAGTTCGGGGTTCTTTCGATTCCTTCCTCTTTTCTGGTTGTGGAACATCTTACAACCTTTCCCTTTCTGCCGCCGCCCTCTGGCAAAAAATCACCCGCACCCCGGCTCGGGGTATTCCGGCTTCGGAATTGTTTCTTTTCCCGGATTTGATCGGGGTACCGGGGAAGAGTTACCTTCTTTTTGGAATTTCCCGTTCCGGGGAAACTTCCGAGACCATTCGAGCGGTGAATTTCTTTCGGGACCATTTTTCGGGTTTGACCGTAGGAATTACCTGCGATGAGGGCTCCTCTCTCCTTTCCCAGGTATCCGTTCCGGTGCTAACTTCTTCGGCTCATGAAGAAAGTATGGTGATGACCCAGTCTTTCACAACCATGCTCCTGACCCTGGTCTATTTCGCTTATTTCCGGGTGCAAAAAGAAAACTATTTATCGGAGCTTCCGGGAATATTTAAGACAATGATCAGTGAATACGAGTCATCAATTCGACAGTTGGGAGAAGATCTCTCTTTCGAAAAATTTATTTTTTTGGGAAATGGTCCCTACTATGGAGTGGCCTGGGAAGGATCACTCAAGTTGAAAGAAATGACCGCGACTCCTACCGAAACATTTCATTTTTTAGAATTTCGTCATGGGCCGAAATCCATTGTTGATCAGAAGACACTTATCATTGCCCTCACCTCTTCTGCTGCTTTTAGTCTGGAAAAAGATGTTATCAGAGAGATGCATGACTTGGGGGCCACCATAT
This sequence comes from Candidatus Atribacteria bacterium, assembly GCA_026390275.1. Taxonomy (GTDB): domain Bacteria; phylum Atribacterota; class Atribacteria; order Atribacterales; family Atribacteraceae; genus JAPLGF01. The sequence goes on along the minus strand of JAPLGF010000244.1, from coordinate 1,162 downwards.
TTCACGTCGGCAGGGAGTCACTGAATCTCACTTCTCGATGCCTGGAAATTAAATTGAAAAATATGACAATTGATGATTGTACGGCTCCCATTCTAGATGTTTCTTTTCTTCAGTTTTTAGGATATTATCGGGCGCGAGCGAAAAAAATGAATCCAGATGAACCGCGGAATCTCACCAAAGTGGTTAAAATATGAATGAATGTGGAGTCAGGGGACGGGTGGTGACGTCGTCCGGAGTTCTCGAGAATGGAACCCTGGTCATCGAAAATGGGCGAATCGTTAATATTGACCCAGAGCCGGTTCCCCCCCAGGCGTTTCATCGATTTTATGATTTTAGTGGGAAGTGCCTATTCCCGGGATTGATTGACCTTCATACCCATGGAGTTCTGGGCGAGGATGTCACTGACGGAAAGGTTCCCGCCCTTCGATCCATCAGTCAGTATCTCTTTTCCTGTGGGGTAACTGGTTTTTTGGCGACCACGATGACCGAAAGCCGGGAACGGCTTCTCCGTGCTATTGAAGCAGTCGTTCGTTTTCAGAAAGAACCAGGTTCGGGAGCGTCAATATTGGGAATTCATTTAGAAGGTCCCTATCTTTGCTTTAACCGGCGGGGAGCCCACAATGCCCGGTATCTCCGCCAGCCAGACCGGGAAGAGATGGAACAGTTCGTTACCGCTGGAGAGGGTTTGGTGAAACGGGTGACCATCGCACCAGAATTGGATGGGAGCTTGAAAATCATCCGGTGGTGTACTGATCAAGGGATCTGTGTTTCGCTTGGTCACAGTGAAGCCGATCAGGAAACGTGTTTTCAGGCGTTTCAACAGGGAGCACGACTTGTCACTCATCTTTTCAATGGAATGGATCCTCTTCATCATCGAAAACCCAACCTCCTCTCTTTTGCCCTGGGTTTCGAGGAAATCGCGGTGGAACTGATTGCTGATTTTATCCATGTCCGGCCAGAAGTTATTGAAATTGTTCTCAAGTGCAAAGACCCAGACCATTTTCTTCCGGTCAGTGACGCGGTCCGTCCCACCGGGTTAACGGATGGCCGATACGAATTTGGTGGAGAGATGATGGAGATGAAAAACGGAATTGCCCGAATGGAGTTGACGGGAAGTTTAGCCGGAAGCACTTCCCCCATCAACCGGGGACTCGCTCACCTC
>JAPLGF010000202.1 GCA_026390275.1 Candidatus Atribacteria bacterium | reverse complement strand
ACCGGGTAGGGATCCCAACGAACCCAATCCAGGATCCGAAATTTGGCCAAACCAAAAACCAGGATCTGGACTGCTTCTTCCGGAAGTTTTAACATGCGAGATATACGTCCCACAACCCCCACATCATAGAAATCGGATGACGTTAAATCCCCTGGGGTTTCCTCTTTCCTCGGCCGCACCGCGAGGACGCCAACCATTTTATCCCCCAGAACCGCATCATTGATCAGTTTCACCCACTTTTCTCCGTGAACCACCCAGGGCATAACCAGTTCTGGGAAAAGAACATTATCTTCTAATGGAAGGATCGGAATCTCATCTGGCATATCAGATTTTTTTTCTGATTCCATGGTCTCCGTTTCGACCACCCTCTCCTGCTGACTCTCCTCTGGCAGGTCATCCGTCAGCTTGAACCATTCACTTTCCCATTCCATTGCTCTTCGACCTCCTGAGCGCAGACTCTCGACCTGCGCTAACGCTTCTCTTCTCTGGCGCTCCGGAAAAAGACGGTTTCCTCACAAAGATGACCGCCCTAAGCAAGCGGTACCCGTCTTTCATTGAGGGTCTCTTTTTTTTGACATTCGATGATGAGAAACCCGCTGTGATATTTGGCCCGAACCGAATGACTTTCGACTTCTATCGGAAGTTCAATTTCCCGGGAGAAAGGACCAAAATTAATCTCCATCTGATGATAGTCTATCTTTGGCAGGGATGTTATTTCCCGTCTTTCGCCCTGGAGGATCAGCTTGCGGGATTGAACGGTGATATCCACCTCATCAGGGAAAATTCCGGCTAATTCCACCACCACGATCAGCTGGTGTTCCGTTTCAAAAACATCACAAAACGGCTTCCAGGACCGTTCAGACAGTCCTAAAAGGTGCGGTTTCTTCCCGGAAACATGTTCCATAAACCTCCGCATTTCTTTTTGCATGAGATCAAAATCATCCCACCAGGAATCCATGGTTTTCATCCCTTCATCCTCCCGCTAAAAAACCACTAATACTCTTTGAAGAGCAAAAACTACCGTACTTTCGCCAGATTGGGGGGTGATTTGCAAACGATTAACCCCCGGGCTGCACTGATCCCCGATACGTGACATGATCGAAATTGGTATTCATTCTCCCATCGCTGAAATCCAGGAAAAACAGACCCTGGTCAGAGAAAATACTCACCCCGTTCACCAGGCCAACCGACGAACCCTCCGATGGGAGGACGTTATGAACTCCCTTGAAGAAAACACGCAATTCAATGGGGGTGGATGTATTCACCTGAGGTGCCACCCAGCGGTTTCTGGTGTGCCCCTGATTGTCAGTTCGAGTGATCTCGTTTTCCCAGTTTCCACCGTTGCTTCTCCAAACGATGTTCCGCCCGGCAATTGGCTGACCATTCACATCCTTCAACACCGCCTCAAAGTTCATCGGTTCCCCACTGGAGGTCTGGAAATCCTGGGGAGTGAGCTGCAGGACGGTGGTGATCTTTCCCTGGCCAAGATTCAACACCACCTGTTTCTGGGCACCCTCATAGACAGTATCTCCCTCAAACAGAGCTTGTACTTGAATCGGCGCTTCTTCTGTAATCTTGGGAAAATCAAACCAGACCCCGGTTTCACCCCTGGTATTGGTAAAGGTTTGATATTGATCCAACACTCCCTGGCTTACCTGCCACTGAATGCGCCGGTTCACCAAAGCGTTATTATTTTCATCTGTGAGAAGAACCTGGAGCTTCATCTTTCCTCCGGGCAAGATTTCCCGGGGAACGACATTAAACTGGAGAATTGTCAGACCCCTTTTCCTTTCCAAAACAATCTGGATGAGACTTCGGTTTAAGGCTGGACCCGTCCCCAGGATAGACCCGATACGGGTTGGGTTTCGCATCGCTTCCACCAGCAAACGATCGGGAATGACCCGAGAAGAGAGAAGAATGAGAAAGCGTTCCATCCCTTCTGGTCCGGCGACCACCCCATTGACACTTTTCTTCCCACCCGGTGGAACTGGTTCATTATTTTTTAAAATTCGGGCTTTCCCTTCCGGGGTAAAATCAAAAATACTGATATACCCTTCTCTCATACTCTGATAATTGAGAGCAATGGGATCCCCCACAAAATACGTGGCGAAGTTTCCTTTATCCGGAACAATGGTAATAAAGGGCGAAACCGGGAGAGAATCCACCCTCTCCTGTTGAGAAAGGGATACATCAAATTCATAGACCTGCTGAGCACCGGCTCCCCCCGTCAAGACCAGCATGAATCCGATCGTCACTCCGAGAATGAAAAGTTTTTTCCACATGGTCACCCCTCCATTTGAGGTTTCTCAACCGTCTCACCGCTGGAAATATTTTGCGCCGGAAAATCACTCTCGTTCAAATCAGAAGAAATGATACAATTTCTCCCAATGCTCACCCCGGATGGGATGTGCGTGTTCTTTCCCACCACGGTCAAACCACTCTGCAACATGTCAGGATATTTCGTATTGGGAGGAAATTGGGTTCCTGACCCAATCCGGCAGTCTTCCCCGATCACCACGGATTTGTCGAGTATCACCCGTTCTAATTTGGCTCCCCGCTTTATAAGGGTATCATTCATAATGATGGAATCCATCACGTTTACCTCTTCGCTGATATAGACTCCACTAAAAATAACCGAGTTTAAAACCCGACCGTTGACAATGGCTCCTTCCCCTATAATACACTTTTCCACTTCCGCATCACGTCCGAACTTGACCGGTGGTCGATCCCCCACCTGGGAATAAATCGGCCAGCTGGCATCGCGCAACTGAAGTTGACTGTTATCATTTAAAAGCTCCATATTAGCTTCCCAGTAGGAATCAATGGTTCCCACGTCCTTCCAGTATCCCCGAAATGGATAAGTAAAAACTCGTCTCTCCCGAATCATCCGCGGGATGATATCTTTTCCAAAATCATGGGATGTCCCTTCCCGCATGGCCTCATTTTCCACTTCTTCCTCCAATACCTGGCGACGGAAGACATAGATTCCCATGCTGGCCAGATTGCTTCGGGGATGGAGAGGTTTTTCTTGGAAGCCAATGACTTCCCTTTCCTGGTTTAAGGTAAAGATCCCAAAACGATGGGCTTCATCGATGGGAACTTCAATGACCGCCACGGTGAGATCGGCATTTTTCTCCTGATGAAAATCCAGCATGAGACGATAGTCCATGGTATAGATATGATCACCAGAAAGAATGAGCACATATTTGGGACCACGATCCCGGATAAAACGGAGATTTTGATAGATGGCATCAGCCGTACCTCGATACCACTCCGTATCTACATCACTGATGTACGGCTGGAGTATGAAGACCCCTCCATCAATCCGATCGAGGTCCCAATCCTTTCCAATGCGAATATGTTCATGAAGGGAACGAGGATTATATTGGGTTAAAATTCCGACATAGAATATTCCGGAATTGACACAATTACTGAGACTAAAATCAATAATCCGGTATTTCCCACCGAACGGGACCGCTGGCTTCGCTCGTTTTTCGGAAAGGATATTCAATCTCCGTCCTTCTCCACCTGCCAGGATCATCGCCAATACATCATCCTTGTACACCCTCTCACCTTCCCGGCCATTCCAGACGAGGAAATTCCTCTCCTATTAAATCACAAATTCTTTTTAACAAAGACACAAAATGCTCTTGAAATTCCCTTTTTTGCGGAGTGGGATTGTCATCGCCCATCCACCAAAACCAGTCACTGCCTTCCGATTGATAAAGGATATCAAAAACTTTTTCCTTCAGTTCCCTGGAAAGAGCGATGGCTTTTCGATCCACTAAATCCCGCACCCGGAAGAGTTGATCCCACGCCCAATTCTTTTCGGGATGACCAATCCAGGTGTTGAGCCGTCCATAGATCCAGGAACCAGCCACCACATGGGTGAGGATTGGTTGATCAGGAAATTGTTTTAAATATTCGCTGGGAGTCATTGGAATAATATCGGGTTTCTGAGAAATGGCATCATACAACCGGGTAAGAAAATGGTACCCATTATCCGGATAGTATTCCCAGGAATTTTCTCCGTCCAGGACGACTGTCACCACCGGATGAGAGTCCACCGGAAGGCTGGATCGGAGGAGCTGGAGTCGACGGATAAAGTCATCCACTGCCTGTTGTGCGTCATAATGTTGATACGAAAATCCAATGAGATCGGAAAGAAAACGGTCCCGGAAAAAGACGGAAATTCTTTTTCCCGGAGTGAGAAAAAGAGCGGGATGATAGAGTCTCTCTCCGTTCTGTACTACCCCATCTTCATTCCGGTCGGGAGAATAACCCAAAGAATGAAAGAGGACCTCTTCACCGGACATGGCCCAATCGACACCGTTTTCCGCCATAAGAGAGAGAGCTTCGTCACTCACTGATCCCTCGGAAGGCCACATACCGTGAACCGTTTCCCCCCAATAAGCTTGGGAATAATCCCGTGCCCTCTGGATATGGGTTTGAGCGTCATCCTTATGACGGAAGCAATGAGAGGAAAGGAGAATAGAAGGATCCGACTCCCGGGCCACCTGACCATCGATTAAAAGGGGGAGAATGGGATGGTAAAAAGGAGAAGTAGAGAGTTCGACCTGGCCTCGGTGGGACAGGTCTTGATAGGCGGCGGGAATATTCTGAAACATGGTGGACGTCGTCGACCACAGGATCTCTTTCTCCTCTTCTGAAAAAGAACGCCCCTTTCTGATCAATCGATAAATGCCTTCATTTTCTTCGATCGTTAATGGATCAAACCAGAGGAGTTGATAGAGCACCTGAATGTCCCTCCACTCCTGCCCATCCAAATGATCTCCCGCGTCGACCCGGGATCGTAATTCCAGAAAACGAGGAAAACGATCCGTCAAAGTGGAAGAGGGGGCTA
>JAPLGF010000151.1 GCA_026390275.1 Candidatus Atribacteria bacterium | reverse complement strand
GATCTCATCCTTACATCTGTTCCAACTCAACATCCCTTAAGGATTCCGACTCACGACTCCCGGTCTTTACCAACTCAACACACCTCAACCTCTCAACAACTCAACATTTTTTGAAAAGATGGGATTTTCACCTCGGCCGGTATGAAACAACCGGACTCCTCAGAATGACATATTTATTTAATCCCCTCGCCCCACGGTGGGAGAGGGTCAGGGTGAGGGGGTATTTTCATTGTCACATGGTGCTGCAATCTGGAATACGGCATTGGAAGAGTTATCCGGTGCCTGGCACCAGGTTATCTGTTTGACCTTCAATTCAATCCCAAATTTGAATAAAACCTGGTATCATGGGTTTTCACCTCAAAATCCTTCATACGAAGGGGGTCGATACCTATGATGAGAAGATCAACCTATATACCCCTCCATATTGTCGCTGGTATTCTTCTGGTATTGGTTTGGAGCCCATTCACCTGGTCGCAAACCTGTCCCTTGATGAATACCTATGCAAAACTCCAAACGGGAGAGGTTTCTTTCTCCTATCAGCAGTTGGTTCCAACTGTTCAATCAAGCATCATGCCTAAAACAGACAATCATTCCGATGAACCGCCATTTATGAATGGCCAACCGGAGCATATTCGGTTTCTACTCGGCAATTTTACCGGATCTAATTATTTCAGAACCGATGAACCCCAGCTTCTTATATATCCTATAAGTCGTTACCGCTCGTTGTTCACCGGAAATGAGTTGATTGAATTCAATTCGATCCTTTCCCGGATCGATTCCATTCTCAAGAGCCAGAAGGTTAAACCCGAAGAGAGTATTCCTATTCTCCCAGCAGTTGAAGCCTATCAGGTCTTTCATGTCAACGACCGATTTCTTGAATTCAATGGTGGGAGAGGAATTCGCTTTATCACAATCTATGCCCAGGATCCTCCACCGATCACCAATGATCGATTATTCTATACCTTTCAGGGAATAACCGATGACGGGAAATACTACCTGGCATTGTATCATCCAGTGAAAACCAAATACCTCCCCGATAGTTTGGAGGATATCCGTGAGACGATCATTCCGGTTTTAGAGGATCCTGAAAAATACCAACCCTATTTGGAGAAAGGAAAATCTATTCTCGATCACCTTAAAGATCCTGATTTTGAACCCGATCTCTCCAAGTTGGACGAGATCATTCGAACCCTGGCGATAGATAATAAATAGACCGCTATACTGTGGAATGGCATTATAAGACCATGAAAACTTTGGCAGTCTATCCGGTAAATACCGTGAGTCGTGAATCGGGTAAAAATGTGGAATTGGGAAATTGGGGAATTGGGAAATTGGGAAGGACCGGGAGTCGGGAGTCATTTATGCTGTCATCCTGAGCCCTGGTATTCTGAGGGCGTGAGGATCTCATCTTTTTATCTTTCTTTTCCTACTTCGGAACTTGTCAATGACAACGAGACACTTCCGGCAAAAATCTAGTGTATCTCCAGATCGCTTGGTGGGAGCGCCGGCTTGTTGGAGTAGGCCAGGCATCAGATACAAGTCTTGGAGAGGGAGTGAGAGCGCAGATTCCGGCGATGTCGACCACCCCTTAAAACGAAGAACCGCCGGATGAGAAAATTATAAATAACTACTGGTCGGCATGAAACGGAAAAGATGGTCGGATTTATCCGGAATGTGCACAAATACCTCCGCTAAGAAGAAACACCCCCGCCACAGTGTGGGGTAACAGACTATACGAATCATTTAACCGAATCAAATGGCTTCGTAGAGCCATTAATTGAGGATTCGTATACTAATACCCCCCCTTTTCTATGAATTGTCAAAAAGGGTTGAAAAAAGAATATATGATTGGAAAGAGTCCTTTTATATATAATCCTTATTTTTTCACTCATCCTCTGTTTTTGTGATACAATTATGAATAATCATCAGAATTCACTGCTATCCAAAATAATTCAAAATCATAAAACCACCCCTTACCGTATAAGTATTTAAGACCGGTTCCTGAGCATTTTTAAAACCAGGTTCCTTTCTCTTCATTTTCGGATGCTGTCCAAGTTATTGAAACGGAAGAGGAATCATCACTCCTGGGGGAACGATCGCCGGAACTTCAAAGGGATGGTTGATCCATGACCATAAATCCCGATAAGTAAAGAGATGATAGCGAAGCAGAGCTACTAAAGTAGAGAGTGACCAGGAGAGCGTCGATCTGAACGGGAGATACTTTAAAAGAAGGATGGTGATCAATGCTGTCCAAATCTGAATGAAAAGAGCGTTTTGACTGGTACCGACCAAGGTCTTGATCTTTAAGTTCTGCTGGAGGGTTGGGAAGAATATTTCCATCTGCCAGCGATCCT
>JAPLGF010000071.1 GCA_026390275.1 Candidatus Atribacteria bacterium | reverse complement strand
TGTCAATACGGCAGAGCAGGCGACATATCTCATGGAAATGATTGGAGAACCAAACGTCAAAGCTCACCTGGATACCTATCATATGAATATTGAAGAGAAAGATTTTTATTCTCCCATCTTGCGACTGGGTGAACATTTGGGATATATCCATTTGTGTGAGAATGATCGAGGTATTCCGGGGACCGGCCTGGTACGATGGAATGATGTGTTCCGTGGTCTGAGGGATATTGGATTCCAAGGAAATGTCGCCATTGAATCTTTCGTGGCCAGTGTTCCCAGGATTGCTGCTGCGACCTGTGTCTGGCGTTCTCTCGCGCCGGATGGAGATACTCTGGCCCGGAAAGGATTGAAATTTCTCAAAGGAATTGCTCAGCAGCATTCATAATAGAGCAGAGAAGAAACCCCCTTACCCATCGTTCCTGTTGGGGATGAGTGAGGGGGTTTCTTAGGGATCCTTTTAATGAGGATATACGGTAATTCTCAATTTTCTAATTCTCCAGTTCCCCGTTTTTTCGGGAAACAATCTGCTATAATATCTTCCATGACCCAAAATTGGAGAAATAATTTCATGACAACTCAAACGAAGTGCATCTTCCTTATTTTTTCCCTTTTTTTCCTGATGATAAGTGTATCGGGATGTATTGGAAATCTGAGCGGGGCCACTGGCTTTCTTCAGGAAACACCGGGAAATACCTTTTATGTTTCGTCGGAAGGGGATAATGCCAATCCGGGATCACGAGAGAAACCCTGGGCCACACCGGGATATGGTTCGCGGCAATTGAAAGCAGGAGATACTTTAATCATCGTTGCCGGGAAATACGAACTGAGCAATCCCGATACTGATATCGTCCTTCCTCCTTCCGGAACGTCCTCTTCCTGGACCACCATTCGGGGAGAGAATGAAAACAGCCTTCCCGTGTTAATCGGAAAAAACAACTGTCCGGCAGCTATTGATCTTTCGGGAAAAAGTTTTGTCCGGATGGCAAATTTGGAAATCACGGGTGATGAAAAAGGGACCTTTCAGGACGGAATTCGGGCAATGAATAGCCCGGTGAATAATTGTACCTTCCTGAAAATATATATTCATAAAATATATGGGAAAGGGATTTTTTTACCGGATGCCCAGGATGTCGTTTTCGATCAATGCAACATCGAATATTGTGGATCGGCCTGTATTGATGGTTCGTCAGGAAAACAGGGCGGGTGGAAAAGAATATTGATCAGAAAATGTGTTTTGACCTTCAGTGGGCATTTCAACCAGGAAAACAACCCTAAGACTTCATCGGCCAATTCTGGTGGAATATGGATTGAAAAATCAGAAGGTCCGGTGGAAATCGTTGAAACCAGGATTGAACATAACTTGGGGGACGGAATCCGATCCCAGGCAAAACAAACGATCATCCGTCAATGCATCATAGCGAATAATAGTCACCACGGCATCAATCTGGAAGGGGATAAGGGTACCATCGAGAATACTCTGGTGTATGGAACTGGTGATGGTGATAACCAGGAGTCACGTTGGGTGGGAATAAACATTCTTCCTGATCCAAAATCTGATTCCTTCTTTGATGTCATCAATGTCACCCTTCAGGACAATCCGGAACGCCAGGGGACACCATTGAAAATGCTTCCTTCCTCATCCTCAAAAAAGGTTTTTCTTACTCTTAGAAATTCCATCATTGCCGGGGGATATGATCCGATTTCCTTATCGGATGACGTCAATCTGAGGATGGAAAATTCCATCATTTATCAAGCCCAGATGGACAACCAGATCATCATTGGAAGTAACCGAAAATACGGTGTTGCCCAAATTGAAAAGGGAGAACTGGGAAAAGGAAACCTTGGTCGTGATCCACTCTTTGTTGCTCCGGCATGGGGGAAGAATGGAAATTTTCATGTCAAAAATACCAGTTCAGCGCTGAATAGCGGTACTTCCAGTGGAGCTCCGTCAGTTGATATCGAAGGAAGAACTCGTCCACAAGGTTCCGCTTTTGACATTGGTGCCTATGAAGAGCCAGTCAGTTCGGAAAAATGAAAAACTGAGTTATTTCGAAAAAAATGAATAGTATCTGTTGACATTTCATAAATCTCATGATAGTATAGTCGCGGCACGGGTTCCGAGGAATTGGAAAGCCGACAAGGTTAAACGGGATAATCGCGAGAAGTGTGGTTGTTCTGTGTTCCATGCTCCGAAAGGAAGATGGAACAAGTAACCTGCGAGCCATCGGAAAGAGTTTATGTGATTGGTTCTGGTGGTAAAGAGGCTGGGAAGTTCGTTGGAATCCGTGTTTCTTTGTTTTTTTGGACTCTGTTTTTTTCTGGGCATAACGAATCACTCTTTGGCCAAAGGTTGAGGAAAGTCAACACATCGACGGGTTGCCTTTGACCATTTACTGTTTACCGTTCACCGTTTACACTGTTTTTGGGAGTATCGTTCATAATGATTTCGATAGCTGCCCCGGTTCTTTCTTTAATACAGGCATTCACTGCTGCTCTCCTTTTTAGCTTGAGTACCCCATTTGCCAAACTATTGTTAGGAAACGTTCAGCCTCTTACCCTAACCGGGTTCCTCTACTTAGGGTGTGGTCTGGGAGTCATCTGTTATCGCTTTATTCGAGAGGGACATTTATTCACTTCTGCAGAACCATCTTTGAAGTGGAAAGATCTCCCGTGGTTAGCCGGTTCCATTCTTGTGGGAGGAGTGGGAGCACCGTTCTTACTCATGTCTAGTCTCACCACCACGCCCGCTGCGACCGCTTCGCTCCTCCTGAGTTTTGAAGCCATCGCCACTACTCTTGTTGCCAGCCTTTTTTTTCATGAAGCCATTGGTTCCAAAATCTGGTTGGCAATCATTCTTGTCACTGGTGCTGGTCTTCTTCTTTCTCTTCAACCCGATGGACAATGGGGGATTTCGATCGGGACAGTGGGCATATTGGGAGCTTGCTTTTTATGGGGAATGGATAATAATTTCACTCGACAAATTTCCATGTGTGATCCCCTCCTTATTGTCGCTACCAAGGGAATCTGTGCTGGTTTTTTCTCTCTTTTCCTTTCATTTCTTTATCGAGTTCCATTTCCGGGATGGGTCTCAGGAATGGAAGCCATGGGTTTGGGGAGCGTTTCATATGGTTTCAGTATCGTCCTTTTCATCATCGCTCTCCGGGGATTGGGTGCTGCCCGGACGACTTCTCTTTTTAGTATTTCTCCCTTTTTGGGTTCTTTACTTTCTTTTATTATTTTTTTTGAACGTCCTCCAATGTTGTTTTATGTCGCTCTTCCCATCATCGGCATAGGAAGCTTTCTTCTCATTCAGGAAAATCATCTTCATCGTCATATTCATGATGAAATTGATCATGAGCACCGTCATCGCCACGACGAAGGTCATCATAACCACCCCCATTCTTCCGTGATTTTTCCTTCTACTTCTCATTCTCACCTTCATCATCACGTGTTTTTAGAACACGATCACTCTCATGTACCTGATATTCATCACCGTCACCGCCATATTGACAGCTGGTCGGGAAAAGAGTAATGGTTGTTTTTGTGCAATAAAAATGACGATGGGGGTGATGGAAAATCGCTGGTGAGAAACACAACCGGAGGGAGTGTGTTTTTGTGTACGGAACTCTGATGAAAAAGGCCCATTCTGCCATGTCTCTTTTTTTAGAAAAGTTTGCCGAGTATGTTGATGAGGCAACATTCCAGGGTAAGTTGTATGATTTGGGAAGCTATCCGGGAGCCATTGTTTCTTATGATTCGGCCGATGCTGTTCGAGGAGAAGTATTCCGGCTCAAAAATCCGGAGAGGTCTCTTCCCGTACTCGATCAATATGAGGGGTGTCCGAAGCTCTATATCCGTCAAAAGGCAGAGGTTACTTTGTCGAATCGAAAAAAAATGACTGTTTGGATCTATCTGTATAATTGTTCCGTGAAAGAAACCAGTTACATCCCTTCTGGTTCGTATGAAAAATACTTGGAAAAACGATATCAGAATTGAGGTGAAAGAACACCACACCAGTTCCTGGCATTTTTTCGGTTTGCAAGGATTAACCTTCTTGTGGCTGGCAGGACTGTCTATCTCTCGGATTTTTTTCATTTTTTTTATTGTATGCCGGAGACTGATTTTTCTGGGTAAAAAGGGATTTGAATCTTTCGGAAAAAGAAATATTGTGGTACAAATATAGGGATATTTGGTCAAGAGTCATTTTCGAAGCGTGGGAGGACCACCTTCTTCCTCAATGGCGAGGGAAAATGAAACTTATCTCAATGGTGAGATAGGGAGCGATCTCAAAGGAGAGATTCAGGTTGACTCAATGGAGAGAATAAAATTTTAGGGTCTCTCAACGAGGAGGTACTTTAAATGTCGGAGAAGAATCCCTTTGTTATTGCCCAGACACAGCTTGATAAGTGTGCAGAAATCCTTCACCTTGATCCTGCAGTTCATGCTATCCTTCGTGTTCCCAGAAGAGAAATTCACGTGTCCATTCCAGTCAGAATGGATGACGGATCTCTCAGGGTTTTCCAGGGGTTTCGAGTTCAGTACAATGATGCCAAAGGTCCCACGAAAGGTGGCATCCGTTTTCATCCTGATGAAACCATTGATACGGTTCGTGCTTTATCCGCCTGGATGACTTGGAAATGTGCCGTAGCAGATATTCCACTCGGAGGTGCCAAGGGCGGCGTTATCTGTGATCCTAAAAGCATGTCGGTGGGAGAACTGGAAAGGCTGAGCCGGGGATATATTCAGGCAGTCTGGCAATTTATCGGACCGGACCGGGATGTTCCCGCTCCGGATGTTTATACGAATCCCCAGATCATGGCCTGGATGATGGATGAATATTCCAGATGTGCAGGTAAAAACCAGTTTGGCGTTATTACCGGTAAACCCCTTCCGGTTGGTGGTACCTTAGGACGGGGCGATGCCACAGCACGGGGAGGGATGTTCGCCATTCGGGAAGCAGCTGAAGTGTGTGGTGTCGATCTTTCCCGGGCCCGGGTGGCTATTCAAGGATATGGGAACGCTGGTTTTTATGCGGCCAAACTTTGTAGGGAGCTCTTTGGTGCAAAAGTGGTGGCCGTTTCGGACAGCCAGGGCGGGATTTACAACCCGGATGGCCTGGTGCCGGAAACGGTACAGGAATTTAAGGATAAGACATGTTCCGTAGCAAATTTCCCACGTTGTGAACCAATAACCAACGAGGAAATGCTCGGCCTCGATATAGAGATTCTCATTCCAGCAGCATTGGAAAATGTTATTACCGGGGAAAATGCCTCCACTGTGAAAGCTCGGATCATTGCCGAATTAGCCAACGGTCCCACTACTCCCGATGCCGATGACATCCTCTTTGCCAATGGAGTCCATGTCATTCCCGATTTTCTCTGTAATGCTGGCGGAGTCACTGTTTCCTACTTTGAAATGGTGCAAAATTTCTATATGTATTACTGGGAGGAAGCACTGGTTTACGAACGGCTCGACAAGAAAATGACTTTGGCCTATCATGCGGTCCATTTGGTTTCTAAACAGTATCAGATCAACATGCGACAGGCCGCCTATATTGTTGCTGTGCAACGAGTAGCAGAAGCTATGAAATTGCGGGGTTGGGTCTAACTACCTCTGGAAGGTGTTCTGTTGATTTCGTGATCTGATACCCCGGGTAGAGTATGGAGAAATCCCTGTCTACTCGGGTTTTTTTTGGGAAAAATGAGCTGTCTACCCTGAAAATACCGTGAATCGTGAGTTGGGAGTCGTAAAAACCATTCTGTTGATTTGTTGATTTGTTGATTTGGGAAAGAAAACTCCTAAAAAACTCTCGCCCCGTTTTGTTGAGGGGAGGGGGGGTATTTCCATCCCTCTGAAGATGCCAGTATTTTATCCTGGTATGGTTATCTATCCTATTTTCCCGACTTCCGCTATACTTTATGAAAGGGAGAGAGGTTACTTTGAAAATATCTATGAAAGTGATTTTTTTTTATTCTCAGGCTGGTAGGAGGAATTGACATCATTGTCTTTTCCAACATCATGAAAAATATGGGAGGTGATGGAATTGAAAAAGAGTCTCTTTTTAATTTTCGTAGCGCTATGTATCGTGATGATCTGGGGAATTGCTGTTTTTGGGAACGAAACCAGTGAGGGGTCAGGGAAACAGGAAGGGGGAGAAAAATTCCGGAATTTAGGGTTTGTCTATTCACACCTGGGACTCTACCAGGATGCAGTCGATGCTTTTGAAAAATATTTAGAAGTTGACCCCGGTGATGCTCTGGTAATACGGGAATTGGGGTTATCCTATAATGCACTTGGTGACTCCAATAATGCCATAGAAACCTTACAAAATGTTCTCGATAAACTCCCCGATGATCCAAAGGTATTAACCACACTGGGAAATCTACTGTACAACTCCTCACAGACTGAAAGTGCCATCGATTTTCTGGAACGTTCTGTTGCGGCTCAACCCGATCAACCCGAAACCTATTACACTTTGGGGAATGCCTATTATGATCTGGCGGAATATGAAAAAGCCCGGGATGCTTTTCAGCAAGCAGTAAAATATGATGAGAAATACCAGGTCGCTTTTAACAATCTGGGAAATTCTCTCTTTTACCTCAACAGTCTGGATGATGCCGAAAAAGCCTATCAAAAAGCGATTGAACTCAATCCCCAGGATCCACTTGCCCATTACAATCTGGGGAATGTTTTCTACGAAAGGGAACAAAACGAAAGGGCCGTTGAAATTTTCCAGAAGGCCGTGGATCTCGATCAAAATTATTTGGATGCCCGGAATAATCTGGGAAATGCTTTATCAGCTCTGGGAAAAAAGGAAGAAGCCATAGCGGCGTACCAGGAAGTAATTGATCGTAATCCGGATTATGCCTTAGCTTATTTCAACATTGGGCTGGTTTACCGGGACCTCAATGATCTGCAAAATGCTTTGACAAGCTACGTGAAAGCCATTCAATTGGATCCGGAAGACGTGGAAACCTACTATGAAATGGGAAATGTTTATTATGACCTGAAAGAGTATGAAAAATCAGCGGAATACCATAAAAAGGCTATCGAGATCAAACCTGACTACATTGAAGCCTACAACAACCTGGGGAATGCCTATGAGGCATTAGACCAAAAGGTCGAAGCCCTGGTCGCCTATCAGAAAGCGCTGGACATCAAACCAGATTATAACTATGCCCTCTATAATATTGCCAATGTCTACTACAATATGGGTGATTTCTATAAATCCATTGATCCTTTTCTCAAAGTAAATGCAAATAACCCGAAAGACTATGAAGCTCTGAACAACCTGGGGAATAGTTATTTAGAAATCGGCCGTTACCAAAATGCCCTGAAAGTATACCGGGAAGCCCTCCTCATCAAACCCGATTACGATCTTGCCCATTACAATATCGGATACACCGTTTTGAAGTACAAAGATCGCGATACCGCCTGGAAAGAATATCAGTATCTCCTTACTGTCAACAAAGAATTGGCGGATAAACTTCAAGAAAATATTCAGAGCATAAACGGTACCACTCCCGCCCCAAATCAGGAACAATCTGCTCAATAACAAAAAAACCTGCTGGGGGAAGAGGCACTCCCTTTTAGCCCGGCAGGTTTTTTCATCGGCCACGGTCAACCCTCTTTGTTCCTCTAATCCTTTGCGATACCCCACCCCTTGAGGTATGCGTAGGGAATATAAATACTATAAAAAAGATTTGCCAGAAATGTCCCGAGATATGGAATAAAATTTAATCCGAAACCAACCAAAATCAAAACTAAAATCAAAACAAAATTGTTTTCACTGAAAAGGAAGCGCGATACCGCCGGGATCGATTTATCAAAAGTTTCATTTGTCACCGCGGTATGGGGCACAATCAAAACAAGCAGGGTGGAAATGAAGACACCCGGAATGACGAAAAGGAATGTTCCCAGAGACGTCAAAACTGCCACCAGGAGAAAAGCAATCGCCACGTTGGTTATCTGTTCGGAGAGACGGATCCAGGTCATTTGTAAGCTAGGGTTCTTTCCTTCGTAATAGTGCTGCATGAGGAGAGTATTCCAGGCAAGGCAAAAGAAAGTTGGAATCAGGCTGATCATGCTGAATAGGAACACTCGCCAGCTCATACCTGAAAGAAAGATATTTCTCATAGCAAATGAGAGAACAATACCCACGATGGCCGCGATCAGCGCGGGAATAAGAATGATAGGGGATTTTCCGATCAGTATGAGTGGATTTTGAAACGCTTGTTGATAGGTGATGCGTGACATATTTTTCCCTCCTTAATATGGATACTCATGCGACTCTTCCTATTGTACCGCACAAAACAATTTCTCAAAAGCCTTGAAAAGCAAGGTACTTGAGGAATTGAGTGAGGCAAAACAACGAGGAAATGAACGAACCGTTTGAATACCTGGTTCATCTGGATAAAAAAATGACCGGTCTTACTGACCATCAGAAAAGCCATCTCCAACTATTTTATGATGGGAAAAGCGATGGTGAGATACAAAAGTGTATATGGCAAAATAGAAACACAGCAAATGGTGAGGACAGGCAACCTTGGCGTAATAGCCAGTGAAACAGATGATCTCATCTTTGAGGATATGCCGGTTTTTGGGCACTTTCCCTTCCTCCATCACCCGATAGCTGGCACTGTTTTTTTGTCTGGTGACGAAGTAAACACCAGTGTCGGTCCACCGGGCAAAGAGAGAATAATCGGTGTAACTGTGTTTGGCAACTCAAATATCCAGCATTTGGCAAGTTAATTATCCAGCACCCCTCAATAGGTTAATGGTTTAAACTGGAGTGTTCCAGACGATAACTCTTCCCAGTAAACACCACAAGATGACAGTGATGGATCAACCGG
>JAPLGF010000066.1 GCA_026390275.1 Candidatus Atribacteria bacterium | reverse complement strand
GTTTCATGGCCACTCAATCATTCTCAGCGTTTCAGGATTGGACTTCCCTCTTTCCTTTCAGAAAAACTTCGAACCTGCTCCCTTGCGGGAGAAGATTCTTTCTCCCAATCCTCCGGTCTTCAGTACCTCAGAATCCGTGGTAGCCATTATGTTACCTCCATCTCGCTGGTTTGTCAAGTTGAGAGGAGCAATAAAAAGGCTGATGGGAAATCTTTCTCAAGACCGGTACTCAAAATATTACCTGGAATGGCGGGAAAATTCGACCAATTTAAAAGTTTGGTGAAGAAGGGCAAAGAGCGATGGTCGATCCTCCTACTTTTTCCTCCGGAAGTTTTTCTTTATCCTTCAGGTAGTTGAGATAGAGGTTCATCTGCCCAGCGTCGGCGTGACTGAATTCACCGATTTTTAGATCGATAGCCACCAGGCACCTGAGCATTCGGTGGTACATGAGAAGATCCAGCCGGTAATGGATCCCTTCCAAAGTGATGCGTTTCTGGCGGGCAAAGAAGGTAAAGCCAGTCCCCAGCTCCAGGAGGAAACACTCCAGATGGTGAATCAAGGCTTCTTCCAGTTGTGATTCAGAATACTCATCTTTCAACCCCAAGAACTCCAGAACATAAGGATCCTTGATCTCGTCTTCTGGGGTGAGGACAATTGGACTTTGGTGCGCTTTATCAATCACCGCTAATTTCCGTTGGGAGAGGGCGGTTCATTCATAGAGTTGGGATTGGATCTGGCGGTCGAGCTGCCTTACCGACCAGTTGCCTCGTATACATTCTGCCTGGTAGAATTCCCGTTTATGGGGATCCTCGATCCGAATGAGAAGGCAGTAATGGGACCAGGAGAGGGGAAATCCGCTAGCCAGTGAATGAATGGTTTCGAGTGGATTGAGCGATAGATTTTCTTCCTGGGTTGAGGAAGACTGAATTGCGGCGGTCAATTCGCCAGACAGTGTCTGGCGAATTGGGAAAAGGAGGAAAAAGGCTCTCAGAGGGTGGAATTGATGTAGCCAACGGCGGTTTTCCGCCCGCTTTCAATCAGTGAACTGATAGCATGGATGAGTTCAGAATAATCACTGGTATCTGGTGAATGATTCATTCGTTCTCTCCTTTTTCAACCCAAAGACATGCTCCCATTGTCTCACCCTTTCTTTTCCGAGTTCACACCCATCCTACCGCGTGATAGGAAGCCGGTAGAGCCCCTCTTCTTTTTGAGAAAGACCCCCGCTATCTCCCCGTCATTTTGGAAGGCTCATACGGCCTCTCAAGGGGGGTTCCGGAGGAAAATCTCAATCGCTTTTCTCTAAAAAGCCGGGACAGAAACACCTCTTGTCTTTTCATCCGATTCCACTCCTTCCCCCATGTCCCTAACCTCCCCTTTTCCCTAAAATAGTTTATGAGAATGATGCTTTGAATGACTGGTTGTATGTCCTCAAAGTAGGTACTACCTGATTTATTTGGATATCACCCCACTGTTGGAGATAGATCTATACCCGAGATCGGCATATAACCCATTATTTCTTAACCTGGAAAGACATTGACTAATTTTCATTAGTTTAGAAATTCCATAATAATATAACTAAAGGTCTTGGCTAAATCCACCAAGGTTGATCGGCAGTATCGTGGATGATTACTTCCTTCAATAGGTCTACCGCTTTCTCTAATCCTTCTTTTTTGGAAAGAAGCGAATCTTCGTGTTCGATGGAAAGAACTCCATCATACCCAACCAAGCGCAATGTACTGACAAACTCTTTCCAAAATCCAATGTCATGGCCATATCCCACGGTACGGAATATCCAGGAGCGGTTAATTTCATCTTTATAGGTTTTAAAATCGAGATTGCCATTCAATGAACTATTAATGGGATCGATTTTGGTATCCTTAGCATGAATATGGAAAATAGCGTCTTTGAACTTTCTTATAACAACAATTGGATCGATACCCTGCCAGAATAAATGGCTAGGATCAAAATTTGCTCCCACAACATCTCCAACGATACCCCGCAAGCGAAGCAGGGTTTCAGGATTATACACACTGAGGCCGGGATGCATTTCAAAACAAATTCTAACGTGATGGTCCTTTGCAAACCTCGCGGCTTTTTCCCAATATGGAATGACCTTTTCCTTCCATTGCCAAGCAACCATCTCAGAATAATCATTTGGCCAAGGACAGGTTACCCAATTGGGATATTTAGCATCCTCTGAATCCCCAGGACAACCTGAAAAGGCTATAACATTTTGAATTTCTAATTTTTCCGCCAAAAGAACAGTTTTTTCAAAATCCTGATGATGAGGTTGCGCAATTGCTGGATTTGGATGCAAAGGATTTCCACTACAATTTAAGGCACTAATAAAGAGGCCTCGTGATTCAACCGTTGATCGATAAGATTCAAGAGCTTGATTATCTTTTAATAGTAAATCAACGTCACAGTGAGGTTGGCCAGCATAAGCACCGGTTCCGATTTCCACTGCTTCTATCCCTAGGCTCTTTACGTAATCGAGTGCCTTCTCGAAAGTTTCATTTTGAAATAAATTCATAAAAACTCCGATTTTCAATTTACTCCCCCCTATTCATTTAGCGGTTAATGGATTGACTTATATTGATCATTAACTCAACTTTCGCAGTTCAATAGTAACACTTTATCTCTCAACCATGCGGGGAGACTATTCACAAAATGAGAGAGGAGCTCTGGTATCTTTTCTTCAGAAAGAAGAAGAACCGGTTTTGCCGTTGATTTCAGGAGCTCAAGGAGGAAAGTCAGTGCTTCCATCAGGGTGATATCCGAGATCTCATCACCAGCATGATATAACGGATAAAGACCATACTGGTATGGGCAACTAAAGCATCATAGGACCTGACCTGAAATTCCCGAGCCAGTTTCAAGAAGAATTTCAGTGATAATCCTTCACACCCACCGCCAACTAAAAATACCCGTTTTGCTTCCACAATGGCATTGGTAAACTTTTCTACTTCAAAAACAACCATCGTATAGAGGTGACAAGGAGAATTGCAGTTCAAACGAATACCGTTAAAGTTGTCTTTGGTAGATTATTGTCTTGAACTCGCCTCTTTAACAATCTCAATCCCGGATTTTACACTCACCCCAAATCTTACCACGCCCATATCATGCATTTTGCACACCGTCTCATAATTTTTTATTCCTCCAGCGGCCTTGATCTTTATTTTTTTGCCCACAGTTTTGGCGATTATTTCAATGTGTCTCAACTCGGTTGGTTTTGATGCCCAACCGGTCCCGGTTTTAATAAATTCGGCCCCGCTGTTCATGATAATTTTGCAGGCATCCACCAGCTCCTGGTCGGTAAGATATATCGCTTCTACGATGACTTTCAACGGTCTGTCCTTTATCGCTTCATATACGGCTTTAATATCGTTTTCCACCCTTCCGTACTGTCTGGACTTTAACCATCCCACATTCATGACCATATCAAACTCGTCACACCCGACATCATAAAGCGTCATGGCCTGGAAAGCCTTAATTTCCGACATTTCGCCGCCTGAGGGAAATCCTATTGGTGCCCCAACCAGAATATCCTCATCCTTGAATGCCTCAACCAGGGTCGCAGAATAACATGATAATGCAAATGTGCAATAAAAATGATACTTTCTGGCGGTTTCAATAAGGAATTGGATATCCGTCTCAGTATTTACGGCTTGGAGAACACTGACATCCATCATTTTTACCAGATCATTGGGTTTAATGGTCACCGTTCAATACCTCTTTTCCTAAAGAATTTTCAAAATTGACCTTAGACAATTTCGCAATGACAGCATACACTATTTACAATGCACGGAATATATTGATTAGTGTATGTTTTTTTCAAATTTCGAGATCATTCAATACATCGCCGATGTCCGACAAACTTTCCGATATCATTTTAAACACTTTAGAGAGTTTTCGGTATTTTTCAACATTTTCAGGAATCGGGTCAACGCATTGTTCAAGGATATGAAGTCCATCAATAGGGTCAAAATTCCCCCAAAGACCGGTTCCAACTGCGGCACAGGCGGCTGCGCCCAAGGCCGCTGCTTGTTGATCGATATTGGTTTTGAGCACTTTCATATTGTAGGCGTCAGCATAAATCTGACGCCATAATGTACTCTTGCTTCCACCACCTACCAGAAGCATTTCGCCACTCAACTCAGTCATATCTTTCAAGGTATCGAGACAACTCCTAAGACCCAATGAAATACCTTCCATGGCGGCTCTGATCAGGTCTGCTCTGGTATGGATGAGATCCAACCCGATAAAAGCACCTCGAATATTACTGCTTTTATCAAGTGGCATGCCACCGCCCAGGCTGGGATTGAACACCAGCTTGTGAGCACCGACTTCCGATTTGGAAGCTTCTCTCGCCATAAGATCATAAACATCAAGACCTTTGGCATCGGCCTCGGCTTGGAGATCCACGGTGAGGTGGTCTCTCATCCACCTAAAACTTGAGCCACTGGCAATGATAGCCAATGCCGATGCAAAGTATTCTGGTACAACATGGGCAAAGACAAAGGGACGTGTTTTACTATCCAATAAGGGCTTCTGGGAAGACACCGCAATCCATGAAGAAGAGCCTAAGGAATTATAGACTCTCCCTTCCTTAAAGGCTTTTGCGCCCAACGCCATACATGAGTTATCCACACCACCCGAGATCACATAGACATTGGTGGTCAATCCCAGTTCTTCCGCCGCAGCCGGTGTTATTTGGCTGACAATATCCGTAGACTTGACGATCTCTGGAAAGATGCGGGATGGCAAACCACTCGCCTCAACCAACTCTTCAGCGTATTTCCAGTTGATCAAATCATAAACACCGGAACCTGATGCATAGGAGAAGTCGGTCACTACTTTTCCGGTCAGTTTGAAATTGATATAGTCTTTGGTTCCTACAACCTTATCAATCTCTTTAAAAATATCCGGTTCATTATCCCTATACCATAAGGTTTTGAACAGGGGGTATAATGGCGGCGTAAACCCGTTCCCGGTGGTCATATACCATTTTTTCTCATCATATTTTTCAAAGAATTTTTGAGCCTGCTCAACTGCCCGACTGTCCGACCAAATCGGAGTTTGTTCTCTAAGTAGATTACCGTTTTTGTCCAGCGGGACGGCTCCCAGGCTATGTCCGGAAGTCCCGCAGCAATAGATATCGTTTTTATCAATACCGGTTACTTTGAGCAGTTGTTTGGTGCTACAAACCACCGCATCCCACCAATCGTTGGGTTTTTGTTCATGCCAGCCATGGGCCGGATAGAAGGTATCATATGGTACCAGGGTTGCAACAAGACAATTTCCATTCCCATCGTAGAGCGAGGCTTTGTTCCCCCCGGTTCCCAAATCCCATACAATGATGAGTTTTGCCACTTTGTCCTTTCCTTTTCGTTTATTTACAATTTTCCTTTTGTCATTCTACACCATTTAATTTAGGTCTAATAGGAATTTCTGTGATAAATGATTTATCCACTCCAATGAATTTGAATTGTAATCCGGCAAATTTGAAAGTTCTAAAATCCACAAGTAGCCGTTTTTACCGGATGGTTCTTTCGGTTAATCCCTTTGAGAACCCCAGGTTCGACATGCTCGTGAGTGTCCCTATAATTAACTCCAGAGAACCGGCGCTCATTTATTGCTGCCCCTCCAATAATAACAGTCTTTCGTAGGGGCTTGATCGAGAAGCCCGCAAATTTAACGCCATGCCGCCCTTACAGAAGAGACGATATCCCCATTTTTAGATTTTTCAATAAGATTGACATTTTAATTCAAGCCCTTATAATAATGAAAATAAACGAAATTAAACTGAGGATCAGCTTAAAAACAAAAAACATCCCAAAAGCTGGTAATCAATGAATTATATCTTTGAGTTTCTTACGGCAGGACCCCTGCCAAAGCGGTGTTCATTCAAGATGTTTCCCAAACACTATTAATAAATCCATCTTCAATTGAGTCGTTTTTAACAAAATGAATCACCTTTCTCAACTCAACTTTATTGTTTATTCCTTTTAACTTTTTGGAGGGGTGAAAAGCTGTCAATGGGTAAAGATGTCATAAGCATATCTTGTGAATCTTTTAGAAACAGTGATCACCGGATGGAGGTGACTCCCAAAAGTGATTTCACGCCATTCCTCCAGACCCCTATCAGTCCCTTCAGAATACCGATTATTTTATATTTTCTTCAGAAAACCCTTGATACCCATCAGCGCGGTATGATTCTGATTGATTTACACCTTTCCTTTGAATATTATTTTTTCATCGGGCAGTTAGTTGGTTTTCTTCTTCAAAGACAAGCACTGACTTTACTTAAACACCACTCCCCCCCATGTGAGAGTTTTTTGGTATACACGTTTCCGAACCAAACAACTATTCTCTCGCAAGCCTCGATTCCATGGAACTGACCCAGGAAATATTTGATGTATCGGAACAACTTTTTCTCACCACCTGGTTTCGGCAAATATGAAAGTAGGTTTTCGTCTCTATCCGGGACTTTTCTTGGTTTCATCGGGTGAGTTGAGCTGACACCGGTATTCTATTCAAAGGGGCAAGGAGTGTCGTCCATTTTGTAATCTTGATCTTGTTGCAGATACCAGTAAAAATTTAGCTATGTAAGGACCATCTGTGTAAACAGAAATCTATCCTACCAGGGGAGGACCATGAATTCGAAAATTGGAGTGAGTAGTAACCTAAAAGGATTGTTTGGAAAACCAGAAATAAATGTATTGCTGGCGTTATTGGTTTTATGCATTGGGTTGTCATTCGCCAGTCCTTACTTTTTAACTGCGAGAAACATCGTCAACGTATTTAGACAATTTTCTTTGATTGCCATCTTAGCCGTTGGTCAAGCTTTAATCATCTTAACCGGAGGAATTGACCTTTCAGTCGGTTCGGTGGTCGGTTTCACCGCCTGTTTTGGCGCATGGGTTGCCCGGTCAGGAGCATCTCCGCTGGTTACACTGATTGCTATTGTCGGAATAGGTGCTATTGTCGGACTGAGCAATGGTATGTTGGTGAGCAAGGTCGGTATCCCCGCCTTTGTTGCCACCCTGGGCATGATGAGTATCACCAGAGGTTTTTCCTTACTCATAACCATGGGAGTGCCAATTCACTATAATCTCACCTGGCTCTCTTTATTTGGTGGCGGATATATCAGTATTGTCCCGGTTTCGGTGATCGTTATGTTGGGAATTGTGGCGATCGGATTTATTTTTGCCAATAATACCGTTCCTGGAAGAAACATATACGCGGTCGGCAACAGTGAAAAGGCGGCTAAACTATCCGGTATTCAAGTTGAAAAAGTAAAAATAATGGTTTTTACTATAACCGGTTTTTTAGCCGGGATTTGTGGTCTCATCCTTTTAGGCCAGCTTGATGGTGCCGATGCGTTTTATGGCAATGGGTACGAGTTAGACGTTATCGCAGCCGCCGTTATCGGTGGGATAAGCTTATCCGGTGGCGAGGGGAACCCCCTGGGTGTCATCGTTGGAGCGGCTTTAATGGGAGTTCTGAAAAATGCTTTCGTACTCCTGGCTGTACCCGGTTATTGGCAAACTGTGGTCATCGGAATAGTAATCATCGGAGCCGTTTCAATCGACAGCCTCAGAAGAAAGAAAACCGGATAGAGATTATTAAATGGGTTTTAATAGCATACTGCTATTAAAAATAAAAAGAACCAGGGGAGGTAAAGTCATGTCAAAAAAGAAGCTATTGGTATCAATGTTGCTCGGGATTATTCTTTGTACTACCTTATTGGTGGGACTGGGACAGGCCCAAGAAAATTTTATTCCAGCGGCAGAAATTAAACCGCCAGCCGGTGCCACACTTTTCGTATTACCGGTTGATCAAAAGGCTGAAAAACAAATCAGAATCGCCACCATCATGGTGCAGAATAATCCTTTCGGTATGGCGGTCATGAAAGGCACCAATTTTGCTAAAGAAATCCTGAAGGATCGCAACTGCAAAGTTGATTGGATTTCGGTACCCGACTTTGACCCGAAGAAGTTTGAAGACGCCATGCAAAACTGCATTACCGCTCAGTACGACGCCATCACCCTTTTTGGACTTTCCGAAGCTCTGCAGCCGGTGGTTGATAAAGCCGTTGATGCCGGTATTTTGATGTACACCTTCAACACCGAACCCGGTTTGAAATCGAAAAGAGCCGCCTATTGGGGACAGGACGGCTTTGCCGGTGGACAAAAATGTGGCAAATTGCTGATGGATGCCATAGGCGGCGAAGGGAAGTATGCTATCATCACTGGTTCCTTCAACGTTTTTGGCCATGAGCTCAGAAGGACCGGCGCCAGAGACGTTATTGACAAAAACTCCAAAATGGTCCTGGTTGGCGAATTTGAGAACCAGGATAAGGCGGAAGAAGCCTACAATGTTACCCAAAACCTGATTACATCCAATCCGGATCTGAAGGGTATCTATGTAACAGCCGGAGGTCCCTTTGGTGCAGCGAAAGCGATCAAGGATGCCGGTCTGTCTGGAAAGTTAAAACTGGTATGCCACGACTGGATGGAAGAAACCGTAGCTTATATACGATCTGGTGAAGTAACAGCCTGTCTGGATCAGGATCCGTTCAACCAGGGATATGCTCCGGTTGTATCGGCTTTCAATAAATTGGTGGCAGGAATCACCCCGAAAGAAATAAACTGGTTTGAAGGCGACGTCGCAACACCCGAAAACGTCAAC
>JAPLGF010000252.1 GCA_026390275.1 Candidatus Atribacteria bacterium | reverse complement strand
ATACTAATGTTAGGCGGAAGATAGTGAGAAATGAATGCATTTATTGACTGAACTGGCGGAATGAAGAAGGTGAAAGCATGGCATTACAGACTATAAAAAAATTCGGGAATCCGGTTTTGCGAGAGAAGGCGCAACCAGTGGAGTCGGTAAATGGGGGTATCATTCGTACATTGCATGATATGCAGGAAACCATGCATAAGAATTCTGGGATTGGTCTTGCTGGAAATCAAGTGGGTGTTCTGCTCCGCTTGATCACCCTCACCAATCCTGATACGGAGGAGGACCTGGCCCTGATCAACCCGGAAATCCTGATTTTAGATGGCGATAAAGAACTGGGGGAAGAGGGCTGTCTCAGTACCCCGGAGGTATTTGCCAAGGTCGACCGACCTCGTAAAGTGATGGTTAAGGCCCTCAATCTGTCAGGGAAGGAAATTCAGATGGAAGCGGAAGGGTTCTTCGCCCGCATCTTACAGCATGAGATTGATCATTTAGATGGGGTTCTGTTCGTGGATCGATTGACTCCCTCCCGTCGGCTTTTTATTGCCGGGAAACTGAATCGTATTGCCCGGGAGGGAGATGATCCTCATTGAATCTTATTTTTATGGGGACTTCTCCTTTTTCTGTGTTCATCCTGGAAGCACTGACTTCGAGTCGTTTTGAGATTTCGGCGGTGGTTACCCAGCCGGACCGTCCTGGTGGCCGGGGACGGGAGGTGTTACCTCCCCCCCTTAAGAAGCGGGCAGAGGAGCTGGGTTTACCGGTGTTCCAGCCGGAAAGGGTGAACCGGCCGGAGTTTCTGGAAATGCTCCAGACCCTTTTTCCGGAGGTGATCGTGGTGGCGGCGTTCGGGCAGATTTTACGCTCGACCCTCCTTCATCTCCCATCCCGCGGGTGTGTGAATGTCCACGCCTCGCTCCTTCCCGGTTATCGGGGGGCAGATCCCATCCGGTGGTCCATCCTGAACGGGGAACGTGAAACCGGGGTGAGTATCATGGTGATGGATGAAGGAGTGGATACCGGCCCGATCTTGACCTCCCAGGTGGTTCCGATTGAAGAAACCGATCAGTACCGGTCGTTGGAAAGAAAACTTGGTCTGGCAGGAGGGGAGTTACTTGTCCACACCCTTCCTCTCTGGTTGAACGGGACTATTCAGCCAGTTCCCCAGGAAGAAACCGGGACCAGCCTGGCGGGAAAGATTTCGAAGGAAATGTTACGTATTGATTGGAACCAACCGGCTTCTTTTATTGCCCGCCAGGTGCGGGCCTTTGCTCCCTGTCCGGGAGCTTATTTCTTCTTCCGGGAACGCCGGATGAAAGTGCTTCAAGCCTGGTATCGGGAGGATGACTGCGGGAGAGCTCCGGGAACGGTAGTCGGAGTCGACCGGGAAGAGGGAATCCTGGTGGGAACCGGAAAGGGGGTTCTGGTGATAGAACAGATACAACCAGAGAATAAAAAGATCCTTCGGTTTCGGGAATGGTGTTGTGGGTATCGAATTCAAGAAGGGGAGAAATTTCAATAGGAGGTGCGAAAAACATGTACTTCTACGGATTTGATGCCACCTTTCTTATCCTCATTCCAGCTCTAATACTCGCCTTTTATGCCCAGTTCCGGGTCAAGAATACCTATTCCTCGCTTTCGCAAGTGGAAGCGGAGGCGGGGGTAACCGGAATCGAAGTGGCAGAAAGGCTGGTGAGTCAGAATAATCTCCCGGTGAAAGTGGAAGAAATTCCTGGAGAGTTGACCGATCACTACGATCCCCGAACGGAGGTGCTCAGACTGTCCTCTTCCGTAGCCCGGGGACATTCCATAGCCGACTACAGCATCGCTGCTCATGAGGTGGGTCATGCTCTACAGAAAAGAGAAAGCTATGGCGCCTTTGCTTTTCGCTCCGCCCTGGTTCCAGTGGCTCAGTTTGGTTCTACCCTTGCTTTTCCGCTGTTCTTCATAGGGCTCATTTTCACTCTTCGACCACTCATGGACATCGGAATCATCTTTTTCAGTGCAGCCGTTCTTTTCCAGCTGGTGACACTCCCAGTGGAGTACAATGCGTCCGGGCGGGCTTATCAGATCCTGGTTCGTTCCGGATTCATTGCCAGCGGTGAGCAACCGTACATCAAGAAGATGTTGAATGCCGCAGCCCTGACCTACGTGGCCGCCACTGCCATGGCTGCCCTTCAGCTCCTGCGGCTTATCCTCTTGAGACAGAGCCGGGATTGAACACCTTATCTGGTAAACCCCGGTTTGATACCATCAAGGTACTTTGTCAGCTGGATGTGGGAAAGAACGTCTTTCTGGATCAAAAATATTCGGCACTCATTGTCAGCAGAGAGTATGGTAAGGCCAACCGTTCGCTTCTGGTTCATTTAGTGAGAGGAGTGGCGAAATTCCGTACCTCGCTCGATTCCATCGCCCGGCAGTACCTCTCCAGATGGGAACGCCTTTCGCCGGTGGTTCGGAACGCTCTCCGAGTGGGAATCTTCCAGCTGGTTCTTGATCTGCGGACTCCCTCCTATGCGGTGGTGCATGAATCGGTGGAACTGGTGCGAACCTTTCATGAATCCTGGAGTGTGCCCCTGGTGAATGCGGTTTTACGCCATGTTGCCGACGAAAGAGACCGTTATCATACCGAAGCAGCTGGTTGGGGTATGGATTGTCCGGACTGGCTGGAACAGGAATGGGAACAGCAAATTGGTCGCGAAGAAGTTCAGCGTCTCAAGAAATCGCTGGCACTGCCCCCCATTCTTTATCTTCGGGTCAATACCCTGAAAATCACCCCGGAAGATTTTTTATCCCGCATGCTGAACCAGTATTCTCTTTCTTTCTCGTCTTTCTCTCTCGTCCCCGGTGCTCTCCGGACAACGGCTGATTATTCTGAACTGGTAGAGCTCCCGGAATTTGGGGAAGGATATTTTTCCATCCAGGACGGCGCATCCCAGCTCATGGTACATCTCTTTTCTCCCCAACCGGGAGAACGGGTGGTGGATATGTGTTGTGGGAGAGGAGGTAAATCGGTCCTCATGGCCCAGCTTATGAAAAATCACGGGACTCTCTATGCCGTGGATGTCAACCCTGATCGGCTGGAAAGACTTATGGCTGGGACGATGTCTATGGGGGTGGACATCATCCATCCGGTGCAAGCTGATGCTACCAAAACGCTTTTTGAGTATGATATAAAGGGAGTCGACCGGATTTTCGTGGATGCTCCCTGTTCCGGTTTTGGGACTCTCCGGAGGAATCCGGAAATCACGCTCCATCGAACCCGGGAGGATTGCCGAATCCTGGCAGACCGGCAGGTTGCCATCCTCGAATCCTCTTTATCTTTGCTCAAACCAGGCGGTATGATATCATATTGTGTCTGTACGCAAACCGAAGAAGAAACCAGTGACGTGGTGAAGGTGTTTGAATCCCACCGGCCAGGAGAGGTGGAACGGATTGATCTCTCCGACCTCACTTTTTTATTGGTGGGATCTTTTGGTGTGGACATCTGGCCGTACCAGTATGAAACCGATGGTTTCTTCTATACCGCCTGGAGAAAAAAATGACCGGGAATAAAAAGAGTGCCAGTTCTTTCTTTTTGAAAGTGTTTCTCAGTATTTTAGCCCTGGGATTGGGTCTGGTGGTCAGCGGTTTCATCGGTTTCCTGGTGCTTCAATTTTCTGCCAATACCACCTCTCTGGTGGTACCGGACCTCCGGAAACAGGATTTGGTAAGTGCGGTGAATCAGGCAACTCGTCTTGGTTTACAGGTGGAGGTTTCCCGATTGGACAGTCATCAGGATCTCCCGCTCAATTCTATTCTCGAACAGAATCCGGCTCCGGGATCCAATGCCAAGAAAGGAAATACCATTCGCGTGGTGGTGAATGGAATGGGTGGCAGATTGGTCAGTACGAACTCCGGCACCGGTCCAACTTCGACGGGCGGAAGTGTACTTCCCACATCTCTGGTTGGTCAATCCAAGATACCCGACGTTCGAAACATGACCCAGGATGAGGCCATCTTTCTCTTAGAAGAAAACGGTTTCCAGGTGGGACGAGTGGCGGAAGTGACCCACGAAGAGGTTCCCCTGGGTTTTGTGATCTCGCAGGATCCGCCGGTGAACAGCACTGTTGTACCGGGAACTCCCGTAAACCTTTTGGTGAGCAAGGGGAAGAGTGAGGCAGAAGCCACTCCGGCCTTAGCGACTGTGCCAGACCTGGTGGGTCTTAAGATCGATGAAGCGAGACGTCTGCTTGCGCAGACGAACCTGGGTGTGGGTTCCATCGAGGAAGTATCGAATCCCGATCAGAATCCCGGAATTATTTTAGAACAAAATCCCGCTCCGGGACAACCGGTCACCGCCGGTCAACAGGTCTCCTTGAAAGTATCTAAAGCGGTTGAAGATCTCCAGGATCTCCACCTCAAATTCGGTTTACCCGATGCCCGGGTCCCCATCACAGTGAAAATTGTGGTCAAGGATGATCTTGGTGAACGGGTGATCTATGAACAACAACACCAGGGTGGCGAGGCCGTGGAGATTTCTTCTAAAACCAAAGGCAAAGGAAAAGTCCTCATCTACCTGAACGGGTATTATTACTGGGAAAAAGATTTGTGAAAAAATGTAAACTGTAAACACGGTGAGAAGTGAAGCCACCCCCTC
>JAPLGF010000308.1 GCA_026390275.1 Candidatus Atribacteria bacterium | reverse complement strand
CAATGTCCGTGCCACGGCACAGGCGAAAAGAAGATTCTCCCGGTTGTGAAATCCCGGGAGACGCCACCCCTGGCAGGAAATCCGTTTCCCCCCGTCCAGAAATTGTTCGATGATGGTATCTCGATGGAAAAAAAATCCTTCCCGCAATTCTCCCCGGGTGGTGATGGGGACGATTCGGGATGGGACCTCCCGGCAGAGTTTGGTATGCCAGGGAGTGGTTGACAGATTGACGACTGCCAAATCGGTCCTTTTCTGATTTTCAAAAATACGTTTCTTAGTGGCAAAATAATTCACCAGAGTCAGATGGCGATCCAGGTGATTGGGATAGAGGTTGAGAATGCCCGCCACCTGGAAACGGGCGGTATAAATGCGTTCCAGTTGAAAACTGCTGAGCTCCACCACCCCCCAATCATAGTGGTTATGGGAACGGATGGCATCAAGAAGAGGAGTCCCCAGGTTTCCCCCGGTGAAAACGGAGTAGCCCGCATGAGACAGGAATGTCCCGATCAAGGAAACGGTGGTGCTCTTTCCGTTGGAACCCGTCACGCCAATGAGGGGAAAGGCAATGGAACGAGAAGCCAGTTCGATCTCACTCACTACCGGGATCCCTTCCGCTTCCAGATGGCGCAAAATGGGATGAACGCCCGGGAGACCAGGGCTGACCACGCCTTCCTCCACTTCCCGGGAGGTCAGGGTGAGTGCCTCCGAATGACTGATCCACCGGAAATGATTATTCCCGATCACATCAGACGGGCAATCACCACTTTCTTTCCAGTCATCATATCCATAAACCATTGTCCCGCGTTCTATGAGAAAACGAGCCACACTCAGCCCGGTTTTTCCCAGACCCAGTACAATCGACGCCATTGATTACCCCCCACTCCGCCCCAAAAAGGCCAGAATCACTCCGATCACCTGGATGATGCAAAATCGGACGGTAATCTGTGTCTCCTTAATTCCTTTGAGCTCAAAATGATGATGGAGAGGACTCATCAGAAAAATCCGTTTCCGAAACATTTTAAACGAAAAAACCTGCAAAATCACCGAGACGGTATCGACCACAAAAACGATCCCGCACAAAATGATCAGGAGGGACTGGCCGGAGACCAGGGCGAGATATCCCATCAACGCCCCGAGACCGAGAGAACCGGAATCCCCCATGAAAATACGGGCTGGCCAGGCGTTGAACCAGAGGAACGCCAGAAGGGCACCGCAGACGGCAAACGCTAAACGGGAAAAATTGGCCTCACCGGATAGAAAGAGTAGGATCCCCCAAAAAAGGAAAGTCAACACCCCACTTCCTCCTGCCAGCCCATCTAAACCATCGGATATATTCAAAGCATTGGAGGATGCAATGAGAATGAACACTGCGTATCCGAAAAAGAGGACCGGAGGAAGGGAAGAGGAAAGGTCAGTGAAGGGGATGGCAATCCGGTGGGGAAGGACAGGAAGTGACCACCATACCACCAGACAGGCAAAAAGCAACTGAAAAAGGAATTTATACCGGGCCTTCAATCCCCAGGGTTTTCTTAAGAAACTTTTATAAAAGTCATCAAAAAAGCCCAGAAAAGTGAAGCTTAAAAGAAGTACCACTGCCGGAAGCATCCGGACAGATGCCTCCTTTCCCCCCAGAAAGGCAAACAGGATACTCCCACAAATGACGATTCCCCCCATGCTGGGGGTGTTTTCCTTGTGAAGGTGGAGGTTGGGACCTTCTTTCTTGATCTTTTGCCCCACATTTCGTTGTTTCTGCCACCAGATGAAGAGAGGAAAGACCAGCAGACCGATGCCGAGCGCCACCAGCAGGATCACGAGTAGGGTACGATCAAAGAGTACCATGCTTGGATCTCCATTCCGCAGGAATTGCTTTTTCCATCTGCATGCCACGAGATCCCTTGAAAAGAGGTTTTGATGGGCACTTTCCGAAACACTGCCCATCTCCAGCATATCTCCTAGAACCGCCCAGGTTCGGTACCCCCAGCGATGGAAGAGCTCCAGGAGAGACAGGGCTTTCTGCATGGAGACCGGATTGGCATTATAACTGTCATCGATGACATACCCCTGGCGCAGACGATACACTTTCTCCCGTCCATCCGGAAGAACCATCCCATTTAAGGCATCCTGGATGTCTAATTCGGAAATACCCTGCTGGAGGCTGAACTGAAGAGCCGGAAGGAGCATCACCATGAGCTCGGGAGAAAAGAAGGGCACCTGAAACGAATGGTAATCAGTTCTCAAGCGGCAATGGAAAGAGGAAACTCCAGATGCGGGATCCACCTCAAAAGAGACGAGTGCCAGATCCCTTTTTTCATGGTTTTCAAAACCATAGGTGATGACGGGAATTCCCCGGTCTCGCAAGGTGTTTTTCACCTCTTCGCCATAGGGATTATCGAGATTGAGGTAGACCACATCCACCGGGGGGACGGCAAGCTGGATTTTTTCTTGGACCAGGGATTCCACATTTCCGAACCCTTCCAGGTGTGCCTCCCCAAAAGTGGTGAAGATGACAATGGACGGTTCGATGAGCGCCACCAAGTCTTTCATCTCTCCCCGATGGCTTACTCCCGCTTCAATCAGGAAGAACTCGCTCTTTTCATCAAAATTGCATAATGAGGTCGAGATGCCAATAGCGGTATTAAAACTCTGAGGTGTTCCGTCCACCCGGTATTTCCGGGACAAGAGAGTCTGAAAAAACCACTTGGTGGTGGTTTTCCCCACTGTCCCGGTGAAAGCGATCTTCGTTCCCGCCAGGCGCCGCGAAATGCCGGTCCCCAGCTCCACCAAGGCTTTTCCGGTATCTTTCACTAAAAAAAGGGGAAAATCGGGAAGGATCGGTACGGAATGATCGATGAGCGCTCCCGCCGCTCCCCTGGTTTTCGCATCGGGAAGGAAAAAATGACCATCGGTTTTCTGCCCCCGCAAAGCCACAAAGAGCCTTCCTATCGTGGTCTGACGACTATCGATGGAGACTCCATTAAACGAGTCGTTCGTTCCGTTCTGGAGCACTTGTCCTCCGGTGATGGCGATGACATCCGCAACCGTGATCTTCATGGATACATCTCTTTCAGAAGCTCAACCGCAATATCGTAATCATTATGTGGAATCATCTTATCCCGGTACGCCTGGTACCGTTCCGGTCCCTTTCCGGCTAAAAAAACGACATCTCCCGCCCGGGCGATTTCGAAAGCTGTTTGGATGGCGGTTCGCCGGTCTAAGATCACCTGCACTTCCAGCGGTCTTGCCTCCGCTGCTCGCTGCACCCCTTCCATGGCGTCACTGGCGGTTTGCGCTGGTTCTTCGCCCCGGGGATTATCGCTGGTGACGATGCACACATCACTCCAACACCCCACTGTTTCCCCCATCAGGGGTCTCTTTTTACGATCCCGTTCTCCCCCGCAGCCAAAAACGGTGATCACCCGTCCCCGTGTGACTTTCCGAAGATGAGAGAGAGTATTCTCCAATCCATGCCAGTTATGGGCAAAATCCACAATGACTGAGAAATCCTGCCCATTCTTGATCACTTCCCACCTGCCAGGAACCCGGCGGGTCCGAGCTAAGGCCTGGACGATGGTATCGGCCGGAATTCCTGAATAGAGGGAAGGGGTGATAGATGCCAGGGCATTGTAGACACTGTATTGGCCGGAAAAAGCAATAGTGACCGGGAAGGAACCCCAGGGGCTCCGTACCGTGAAATGCGTCCCATCAAGAGTAAAA
>JAPLGF010000005.1 GCA_026390275.1 Candidatus Atribacteria bacterium | reverse complement strand
GACCGAACGAAGGTCACCAGTTCCCTGACGGTGGGTTGAGATTCCACCGGGAGAGTGACATGGTAAGTGCCTCCTGTTGCCCGGGGATCAAGGGTGAGCCGGATAATCGCTTCCGCCACCACATCCACCGGAATAAGATTCACCCGCTGCTGTGGCGAAGCAGGCAAGATTTTAAGTTTCCCGTTGAGATGGAGGCGTAAAAGGTAATAAAGGGTATTGAAATTCTTGATCTGTCCATTCCGGGAATCACCCACAATCATCCCGGGGCGAACCATCGTCACCGGCAACTCGTTTTTTATCGCCTGGACCACCCTCTCTCCCTGGTATTTCGTCTGCTCATACCCATTATGAAAACCGAAGCGATCAGTAAGTGAATCCTCAGAAATTGTTCCCGTTCGTTTTCCCGCTACATAGGCGGTGGATACCTGGGTGAAACGGACGACTCCATGATCCCGGTGAGCAGCCCGGGCCAGTTCCACCAGTTGTGTCGTCCCCCAGACATTCACCGCCCGGAGTTCCTCGATGGGTCCAGCCAGGCGAAGATCCGCCGCGGTATGAATGATGTGGGTGAGTTCCTGCACCAGACGCTGATAAGTATCATCAGAAAGACCAAGTTGGGGAAGGACCATATCCCCGGTGAGAATTTCCACCTTCTTCCCCAGGGCTTTCCTGAGCTCGGGCCAGTCCCACCAGGCTCGATTGAGGCGCCGGCGGGCATCAGGAGGATTGTTTCCTCGTACCAGAGCGATAATTTGGAACCCGGTCTCTTTCAAAAGGCAACGGATCACCTGAGTTCCTAAGAACCCGTTAGCCCCGGTTACCAGCACCGTCTCATTCATGTCTGAACCTTCCATCCCCAACCATGAATGAATTCCCGGAGCAAAAGACGGTTTCGCTGTGCGGCTGCCAGATGCTCCTGGTACCCCCGGTGCAAAATCTCCCTGACTTCCTCCGGGACAGCAAGGAGTTTTTCTAATCGGGAGACGAGGAGTTCCTCTCGGTTAGAGGAACAATGATCGATGAAAAAGTCATTTTTCAGGCCCAATTCCTGATAGAAACTCCGGAGACGGAGATCGTGTCCCACGGCTATCTGGGGAACCTGGGCTGCCAGTGAAAGAATACTGGCATGGTAACGGGAGGTTACCAGGAGGTCTAAGCTCCGCAAGAGAATGGTCATTTGAGAGGCATGGTATTCCCGTGACGAGAAAATTCGGGCCTGTTGTTGGTGAACCATGTAACCCTGAATTTTTTGGGCGAGCGGTTCATCCAGTTGCTCCATGGCAATCAAGGCGACAGACTTCCCATGTTTTTCAATCACCCCATCCGCCAAGGAAGCATAGCATCTGGCTAATTTTTCTGATGATTGACGGCGTTCCCGATCGCGGGAGTAATAGTACGGCCAGCGATAACAGTTGTGACGATAGCCCCACGGACGGATCACGACCGGCCAGAGGTAGAAATCGACCACGGCAAACCCGACGATTCCCTGCGATGCTTCCGGCCAAATTTTTAGAAGAAACCCCTCATCTCCGGAATTAACCTGGAAGGTCAAAGCGTTATCAGCCGTAACCTGGATGGGAGCAGTGACTCCATAAGACCGGAGCCGGTTCATTGCTGCCTGGGAACGGGTGATTATCAAATCAGTGGTGCTGGCGATTCGCTCCACTCGTCGTTGATTGGACGAAGAGAGTTCACCGGCATCCACTGCATAGGCCAAACAGGGTTTTCCCAAAGCGTGTGCACAGCGGGTGGTCCATAAAAAAGCCCAGAGGAGTGCTGAACTCCAGGTATCCATATAGGTACTCCCCTCTACCAGGAGGATCAAGTCATGCTCCCGGACGAGTCTTCGCAAAGCAGCAAAATAGACCGAGGAAATAGGGACAATCCGGATATGCTGATTCTCCTTGAGATACCGACTAAGATTTTTCTCATTTAACGTCGGAACGGTAATCTTTGTTTCTGGACCCAGGATGCACCGCACATCTTCTATGTCAGACAGAAGGAGAGCCTCTGCCCCGGTGTTATTCGCCCCGTTATATCCCACCATGAGTACTCGGGGGAAGGAGTGCTTCTTTTTGTCTTTCATCCATCACCTGGAAATATCAGGAACTGACAGGATTGTTCCTTCCATAGTAACATATCAGAAAACATCTGTAGACCATACCAAAAAAGAAGGTTAAAATCAGCTCTGATCTGAAGATAACAACCTACGGTGTAAGAATAATAAGTGTAAAAATCGAAATGAAAAGACAGCCATGCACCTTTAAAAAAAGAATTTTCACCTGTCTGCGTGCGACGCACAGGCAGATTTGATGAAAGCAAAAGTATTCGATACAATAAAAGGAGGGAAAAGAAAAGCGATAGTGATTTCTCACTCGGCAATCTCGCACCTGACCCCCATGCCAGGACAAACTCTGGCACCATCCGGGGGCGAAAGGACGTCTTTTTTCTGAGTAATATAGTATAACTTGATGAGGTGATCGGAGGAGATGTATCACATGGATTTAGAGGAGCGAATTGCGGTTGCCCATGGAGAAAAAAAAGTCGATCTGCTTTTGAAAAATGCCCGGATCGTGGATGTATTCAGTGGAAATATTTACCGGGGAAATATCGCCATTCATCAGGACCTGATTGTGGGCATTGGCGACTATGACGCGGAAAATACCATAGATCTGCATGGCCAACTGGTCGCACCCGGATTCTTCGATGCCCATGTTCATATCGAGAGTTCCATGATCACCATTCCGGAATATGCCAAAACCGTCATGCCGTTGGGAACCACATCGGTCATCATCGACCCCCATGAAATCGCTAACGTCCTGGGTCTGGAAGGTATCCGGTACATGATCAACTCCGCCGCCTGTTCCCCGCTGGGAGTCTACATCATGCTCTCATCCTGTGTTCCCGCTACCCGGAAGGAAACCTCCGGGGCGACGATCTCCGCCCGCGACCTGACCCTGTTCATCAACCATCCCTGGGTACTGGGCCTCGCCGAGATGATGGATTATCCCGGTGTGATCCACCGCGATATCGAAGTGATGCTCAAAATTCTTCTCACCCTGGAAAAAAAGAAAAAAATTGACGGTCATGCCCCGGGACTGACCGGAAAAGATCTCTCGGCCTACATCGCTTCCGGTATTGATTCGGATCACGAATGCACCACCCGGGAGGAAGCGCTGGAAAAACTCCGGCTGGGAATGGCGATCATAATTCGGGAAGGAACAGCAGCCAAAAACCTAGATACTCTTCTCCCCTTAACAGATCCAAAAAACATCCATCGTTTCCTTTTTTGTACCGATGACCGTCACCTCTACGACCTTTTAAACGAAGGTCATATCAATTCGATGGTAAAGCGAGCGATCAAGTCTGGAATCGATCCCGTATTGGCTATGCGGATGGCGACTCTCAATCCTGCCCTCCATTACGAAATTCCGAATGTGGGAGCCATCGCTCCTGGGTACCATGCGGATCTCATCGTCTTTGACGATTTTAAAAATATGGATATCTCGCAGGTATTAAAAAACGGTCAGTCGATTTACAAAAATGGAGAACTCACGACGTCCTGGGAACTCGATTCCGATATCTCCGTCCGGAGCACCATGAACGTCAAATGGCTGGCTCTTCCGGACATTGAAATCAGTGCGGAAGGTACCCCTCATATTCGGGTCATCGACATCATTCCGAATCAAATCGTCACCAGACAACTCCTTACTGAAGGGAAAATTGAAGATGGAAAACTGGTATCTGACGTGAAACGGGATATCTTGAAAATCGTGGTGATTGAGCGACACATGGCCTCCGGAGATCGGGGAATTGGTTTCGTCCATGGGTTTAGACTCAAAAAAGGTGCTCTGGCTTCTTCTGTCGCTCATGATTCCCACAACATCATTGCTACCGGCACAGATGACGAAGATATCATGGCGGCAGTGGAAGAAGTTATCAAAATGCGGGGAGGATTGGCCTGTGCGGTCACGGGACAGGTGGTCGGGAGCCTTCCTCTCCCCATCGCCGGCCTGATGAGTCCCAAACCATACCGCGAAGTATCCGCCGGCATGGAATCTCTCCTCCGTATCACCCGGGAAATGGGAAGCTCCCTGGAGGACCCCTTCATGCAACTCTCCTTCCTTGCCCTCCCCGTGATCCCCGAGCTCAAAATCACCGACCGTGGCCTCTTCGATGTCAATATTTTCGATTTCGTTTCTCTTTTCGCTCCCTGAAGGAAAAGACCATCATAACCGTTCCTGCACCGGGGAAGAACGAAACCACTATCGAAAGAATGAACCGAGGAGCGGATAATCCCCCCAGAAATGTAACGAACTCCTTTCGCTGGAATACCTCATACTGTACAGATGATAATTGATCACCTCTCGGTCCTCGAAAATCTTTCTCCCTAAATAAAAAGGATTGACCTTCACCGGATCCAGGTTTTCTCCTCTTTTTCCCCCTACCCTGGCCTTCACCGTTTCTCCCTGGTTATTCGGATCAAATACCGCAGTAA
The DNA here is from genome assembly GCA_026390275.1 of Candidatus Atribacteria bacterium. Lineage (GTDB taxonomy): Bacteria > Atribacterota > Atribacteria > Atribacterales > Atribacteraceae > JAPLGF01. Next base: position 674 of record JAPLGF010000005.1, on the reverse strand, counting down.
TCGTGTAACGTCCATTTATGATTCCGTCTCTTCCCCTGGGAAAAAAGAATGCTTGAAATTTCCCCCGGGAGGTATCGGCCAGCGTTACCCACCCCCCGTCTCTCGGGTGAATATCCCCACTCACTGATATACAACTCACCAACACCCGGGAATGATCTGGCAAATCCGTCTTTCCCACCACCACGATTCCCCCGGTCTCGCAAATATAGGGAGATATCTTGAAAACTCGGAATGTTTCACTTCTTTTGAATCCGATATCAATTAAAAACATTTCGATATTGACCAATCCAAAAAAGGAGAGTACCCCAACGGAAATCGGTAACAAAAATAAAATCACGAGAATGATTTCGATTATTCTCCCTTTCATTCCCCACTTCCCCATCTCAGTGTCATCTCTTCCCGTTCACGAACTCCTCACCCAGAATATTGATTTTTCTATTCACTTCTATTCTATCACGTGCTCTTTTCCTCTTAAAACGAACCCAAAAGATTGTCTTTTAACCATACCCTCTTCCCGCCACTGAGAAAATCATTTTAACAAAGATACAAAAATGATCAAGGATATAAAAAGAAAGAGAAAGGTGACGATATTAAAGACAGACAGATCATTAAAACCAGAAGGGTTACCAATCCGTTGACAACGAACAAAAAAGGGAATACCCTATAAAAAACGA
>JAPLGF010000001.1 GCA_026390275.1 Candidatus Atribacteria bacterium | reverse complement strand
ACATCCGGCAGGCTGCCGTGAAGGAGGTTCTGGCACACCTCCAGGAGATGGAAACCGGTGATGCCCAGATTTTTCTCCCCCATCTCTTCATGGCGAACGCTCCGGATATCGATTATATGAAGATCATTGTGGATCAGCTCCGGGAGCAGATCCCCCGGGGAATGGGGATCCTGGGGTCCCGGGTGCAAGGAAAAATAAGCGGGATCGTAGCGGGAATCCACCTTCCTCCAACCATCGACCTCAATCGAGAGATCCGGACGATAACCAAAAAAATGGGGGGAGGGGGAGGGGGAAAAGCCAACCTCTGTCAATTTGGGGGGATTCCAGAATCGCAGTGGGATCCATTTATCCAGGATTTGAAGAATATGATCCACATTCTATGAAAAAGATGATGGCGCTGGACTTAGGGGAGAAACGCATGGGAATCGCCTTGAACCGGGGGACCCGATTGGCCTTTCCTTGGCAGGTGTTTTCCTCCGGGACCGTGAAGGAGAATATTAACACTATTCTGGACATCGTGCGTCAGCTCGACATTGAGACCATTGTGATCGGTTTTCCCATCCGGCTCAATACCGCCATCAAAGAGGAAGCACAACGAGTTCTTCGTTTTAAAGAGGAACTGGGGAAATATTTCCCGGGAGAAATAGTTCTTTTTGATGAACGCCTGACCACCAAGGAAGCAGAAAAACGCTTGCTGGAAATGGACCTGAGCCGGGCCAAGCGAAAAAAAGTTATCGATCAGGTGGCCGCTAGCATCGTACTCCAGACCTATATCGATCATTTGATGCTACCATGAAAACACACCACTTTCTGGCGATTTGTCTTATTTATGTTCTGTGCATATTTTTGCAGCTGTTGTTTTACTTTTCCCCATCCGGCATGGGAATGGTAAAAAAAGTAACCATTCGAAATGGATGGTCCAATTCTGGCATCGCCCGGGAGTTGGAGCAGGAAAAATTTGCCGGATGGACATTCCAGTATCTCTGGTATGCTTTTTTAACCGATCGCCATAATTTAAAAGCGGGTCAATATCTCTTGGGCTCGGAAGAATCAGTCGCTGAATTGATTCGGAAAATGGCAGAGGGTCGGGTTCTCCGGGTGAAAGTGACCTTTCCGGAAGGTTTCACTTCCGAGCAGATGGCGACGGTGCTCGAGGAGGAAGGATTGTGTTCTCGGAATCAGTATCTCGCGCTCGTCCGGCAACCGGCTCTGTTTCAAAAAAAATGGCTGGCAGGAGTCGAAAACCTGGAGGGGTTCCTTTTTCCCGATACCTATTATTTCTCCTATGTGCAGGAGGTGCACGATATCATTCTCACGCAAATTGATCGTTTTGAAACCATGTATCCGGGGACGATTGATATGGGCAAACCCCAGAATATTTTGAATACCGTCGTTCTGGCTTCCATTGTAGAGAAAGAAGCCCGGGAAAAAACAGAAAAACCCCTGGTGGCTTCGGTTTTTTTAAACCGTTTGAAAAAAAACATGAAACTGGAATCCTGTGCCACGGTTCTCTATGCGATGTACCGGGAACGGGGGATTGTGGCCAGCGTTGTCACCCTGGATGACGTGAAGTTCCCATCGCCCTATAATACCTATATCATCAGGGGCCTTCCTCCTGCCCCCATTTGTAACCCCGGGCGGGATTCGCTCACGGCGGTTCTTCATCCTTCACCGACCGATTATCTGTATTTCGTGCTCGGTGATCAGGGTGAGCATCTCTTTTCCCGGACGTTCCAGGAACACCTGCAAAATAAAAAAAAGAGCAGAAAACCATCCCAGTAATGGGCACCATCTGAGAGATAAAATGAAAAAATTGTTGAAGCGATTCTATCCCACTTTCCAGGTGAAAGAAATTTCCGAAATACCTTTGCTCACCTTGAAAGAGAAGGGAATAAAAGGGCTGATAATAGATTTGGATAATACCATAGCACCCTGGGACGGACCGATCCTGACCGAACCGGCTGCCCGCTGGCTTTCGGAAGCGAAACAGAAGGAATTTAAAATTTACCTGGTATCCAATTCCATCACCAGCCGGGTGAATTCCTTTTCCGAGGTGCTGGAGATCCCCGGAATTGCCCTGGCTCAAAAGCCCCGACGGGGTTCATTTCGGAAGGCGATGGAAAATATGGGTCTCGGTGTGGATCAGGTGGCGGTGATCGGTGACCAGATCTTCACCGATGTATGGGGTGGGAATCGTCTCCATCTGTGTACCATCCTGGTCAACCCGATTAACAAAAAAGAATTCATTTTTACCCGCATCGTACGTCTGTTTGAAAAATTCATCCTTCATACCTTTAAAAGATGGACAGACAATCAGAAATAACCGCTCAAACCCGGCTCCTTGGTCTCCTCGGCCATCCAGTGGAACATTCGTTCTCTCCGGTGTTTCAAAATGCTGCGTTGCGGTACTTTCACCTTCCCATGGTGTACGTGGCGTTTGATGTTCTTCCGGATAATCTATCATTTGCCATCATGTCGATACGCAGTTTGGGTATACTGGGATTCAATGTCACGGTTCCGCATAAGGAGCGAATTCTCCCCTTTCTTGATCAACAGGAAGGTC
>JAPLGF010000021.1 GCA_026390275.1 Candidatus Atribacteria bacterium | reverse complement strand
CTCACCGATACCTTTACCTGGGGGAGATTTCTTTTCACCGGGAAATTTGTCATTCTCAATGTCATCGTGCAGTTTTTAGTCGGAGTGGGGATTGCGTATCTCCTTCAGAAGAATTTTCGAGGCAGAAGTGTAATCCTTACCCTTATTCTAATGCCGATGATGTTGTGTCCGGCGGTGGTGGGTTTGTTCTGGAAATACATGTTGAACACCAATTGGGGAATCATTAATTATATTTTGCATCTCTTTGGATTACCGGCGGTTGAGTGGCTGGCAAAAGAGACGGTGAGTATTTACAGTGTAATTTTGGTAGATACCTGGATGTGGACTCCTTTCATGATTCTCCTGGCCCTGGCAGCATTTACTGCCATTCCCAAATACTTGTATGAAGCAGCCGAGATCGATCGTGCCTCCTCCTGGTTTAAGTTCCGACACATTACTCTTCCGCTTTCTGCTCCCGTCCTGGTTATTGCGGTGCTTTTCCGGCTGATTGATTCATTAAAGCTTTTCGATCTGGTGTACACCCTGACTGGTGGTGGTCCGGGAAGTGCCACCCAGACCCTTTCTTTTGATCTCTATAAACGAGCTTTCCAGTATTTTTATACCGGAGAGGGCGCGGCCTATGGAATCATCCTGCTGATGGTGATTATCAGCTTGAGCCTGGTCTTGATCCGGTACCTCAATCGACTGGCGGTTCAGAATATAGGAAAGTAGGTGTCTCCTTTTGTCGACCATACTGGTTAAAAATTTGAAAAAATATTATGAGAATGTGAAAGCGGTTGATGGTATTAATCTGGAAGCTAAGAATGGAGAATTTGTGGTGTTACTGGGTCCTTCTGGATGTGGGAAAACCACTACCTTACGATGTATTGCCGGTCTCGAAATTCCTTCCGAGGGGTCAATTTTTTTTGATGAAAAAGAGGTCACCAGGCTTACCCCCAGTGATCGAAATGTGGGAATGGTTTTTCAATTTTATGCCCTGTATCCTCATCTCCGAGTTCGCGATAATATCACCTTTCCTTTGAGAGCGCAGCGAGTCCCGTTGCCAAAAATTCAAAAAAAGCTCCAGGAAGTGGTACAAATATTCCAGCTGGAAAATTTGTTAAAACGTAAAGCGAGAGACCTCCCACCGGGTGACCAGCAGAGGGTGGCTCTTGCCCGGGCAGTGATCCGGGAACCAAATGTCTTACTTCTTGACGAGCCGTTAAGCGCCTTAGACGAGAAGTTTCGGGAAGAAATGCGAAGCGGGCTGGGAAGCCTGCAAAAACGGATTGGTATCACCACCATCTACGTGACTCATGATCAACGAGAAGCCATGGCACTCGGGGATGTGATTGTGGTGATGAAAGAGGGAAGCATTATCCAGCATGGGACTCCGGAAGAATTGTATGAGCATCCCAGGACTGTTTTTGTGGGACATTTTTTGGGAACACCCGGAATGAATTTTTCGAACTGTTCCTTCTATGACCATAGATTGAGTATTGAAGGAACCAATTACTCCCTTCCTCTCCAGAACGAAGGGTTACTCTCTGCACTTCAGGGGTATTTTGGGAAGGAACTCATTCTTGGGATCAGGCCGGAATACGTGAAAATCACTGAAAAATCAGACGAGGATGGATATTTAACGGTGAAAGTACTGGTCATTGAACCAGCTGGTCGATTTCGCTTGGTGGATTTTATGCTGGGGGAAAAAATATTTCGGACCCGGATTGGTTGGGATTTATCCATCGGAACGGGTCAGGATATTCAGGTGAAGTTTATGGAGGAAAAAATCTGTATTTTTGATCGGAAAACTGAAATTGCCCTCAGGTGAGTTAGCAAGGAAGGGATGCCCATGCTGGAATTGAAGGGGTTGAGGAAAAGTTTTGGGGATATCAAGGCCGTGGACAATTTTCATTTATCTGTCGATAACGGTGAATTCTTTGTTCTCTTGGGTCCGACTGGTGCCGGAAAGACTACTACCCTCCGGATGACGGTGGGTTTGGAAGACCCGGATGAAGGTGATATTTTTTACGATAACAATAAGATTACTGAGCTTCCTCCGGCGGTGAGAAATTTTGCCTTCATGTTTGAATCTCATAATCTCTATCCGGTGCTCAATGTCTATGATAACCTGGCCTTTCCTCTCCGTTCACCACTCTTTAAAACTCCGGAAGGAGAAATAAAAAAGAGAGTGGAAAAAGTGGCAAATGATCTCCATATGACTCATCTCTTGAAACGAAAGGTGAGTAATCTGAGTGGAGGCGAACAACAACGAGTGGCCTTGGGGCGTACCCTGGTACGTAAACCGAATATTTATGTTTTAGACGAACCCATCAGCAGCCTGGACTATAAACTACGGGAGGAACTTCAGACTGAATTTAAAAGAATTCACGAAGAATATGGCATTACCATCTTTTCCGCCACCCATGATAATGTTTCCGCCATGGCAATGGCCACCCGAATCGGCATCATGTACGAAGGAAGACTTCTCCAAACCGGCCCCCCCCGGGAGATATACACTCATCCCGTATCCATGACCGTGGCAAATATTATTGGGGCCCCCTCCATGAACTTCGTCGATTGTGTGATCGACAATCATGACCATCTCTACTTCACCAGTGACCCAACCCTTTTTCTTCCGGTCAGTCCGGAGACGGTGAGGAAAGTAAAATCCCAACAAAAAAAAGAGACGAACCATCTTTTTATCGGCGTTTGGCCAGAAGATGTGGGAGTAGTGGAAGACGAAAAAACCGGTTTCTTTCCCTGCCAGGTCGATACGATCGAATACCATGGAGCGGAAAAATTTGTTAATTTTACCTTCCAGAATTCATCTATAAAGGCCTTGATTTCCCATGGTTCTCAGGTCAAACATGGTGATGCCATTTTTATTTTTTTCCCCGAAGACAAACTCTACTATTTTGATCCGGAGAGTGAAGAGAGAATCGGGTAAGGATGTGGAATTGGTAAGGACCGTGAATCGTGAGTCGTGAGTCGT
>JAPLGF010000099.1 GCA_026390275.1 Candidatus Atribacteria bacterium | reverse complement strand
ATCTTCTTTTGAAATCTTATCTAAAATTTCTCCAGCCGCTTTCTTACATACTTCAACTGAAGCTTGTCCAAAGAAATCTCTATATTTTTCCACCAGTTTCTCAACTACATCTTTTTCGTTTCCCTCAAATTGAATTTGATGTTTTTGTAAATCAACTTTGAGACCCGAAACTTTACTAGCTTCCTCTAAAGCAATGGGGCCAATAATCTTCTCCTGCTCTTCAATAATTCTTTCAACCATTTTCTTTTACGCATCCTCTTCACCCTTCCTGTCGCAAAACGGTTCGCAGGTAAAAACCGGCTAATATCAATATGATCAGCATTAAAATCACTCCCGATGCACTTCCATATCCCAGTCTGAGTTGATTCAGAGCAATCATGTAGGTATGAATGGGTAAAAGCCTTGATGTCGTTCCCGGACCTCCTCTTAAAAGAACATAGGGAACGTCAAAGTGATTGAACATCCAGATTGACATTAAAAGGAGGCTGACCCCGCTGACGTTTTTTATTTGAGGCAGGGTGATATATCTGAATTGCTGGAAAACGCCGGCACCGTCAATGGTGGCTGCTTCATATAATTCAATGGGAATGGTTTTTAAAGCTGCTAACAACATAACCGACATAAAAGGCATATTTCTCCAAATCATGATCCCCATAAGCGCATATAGCGCCAGATTGGAAGAAGATAGCCAGGGGAGTGTCACTTCCCTACCGGTGATAACACTCAGGACCCAGTTTACCGCACCATAGGAAGTGTCATATAACCTTTCCCACATAAAAGCAGCTATGACGTTAGGAACCACCCAGGGGAGTACTACCACTACCTTGAAAAAGGTGTTTCCATGAAATTTCTGGTTTAATAAGAGAGCAGTGGCTAAACCGATGATATATGGTATAAAAGTTGTTCCTATCACCCATTTAACCGTGGTAAGAACTGAAGACCAGAAATAGATATCCTGGAAAAAGAGCCTTTGATAATTCTGCAAACCTACCCATTGGTAATCAATCCTCATAAAATTCAGGTTGGTGAAACTTATTGCAATCGCATATATCAGAGGAAGCGCAACCACTGCCATGATCACAATCAAAGCCGGGGTTAAGGAAAACCAACAAAACCTGATATTACTCTTTGCTAAGGAAACATTTTTTTTAGTTACCATTTCACCGAGGTTTTTCTCCTTTCTCACCGTATAAGGTGGGTAGGAGAAGTCATATGACTTCTCCTACCCACCTCTTTGAGTTGCTCTTATTTTCCTTCCATTTCCTGTATTAGGTAATTTCCTTCACTTTCCACAACTTGAGCAACTTCCTGAGGAGTAACCTTCCCTTCAAACATCATGCCCACATAGGGAATTAGGGTATCTTTATGGAGTCCATCCCAGATTGGGTGTTTTACCTGTTGGCTGCCATTCTGAGAAGCCAGCCATTCCACGTACATGATGTCGTCTTTGGTCATGAACATAGGATCGGCAATTAGTTCCTTACTCCCCGGGAACATGCGTCCTTTCTTATTGTAGGGTTTCTTGGTTTCATTGGTCATAAGGAACCATAACACTTCCCAGGCTTCTTTTTTGTGTTTAGAAGTAGCGGCCATGGCATATCCGGTGGCTTCGATCGAGGTGATGGTTTTCTTTTCGTTCCAAGGTTGCATGACGCCCCATTCAAAATCTTTTCCCGCTGCCCGGTTAATCATGTCCCAGAACCAGGGACCCCAACTCACAAAACCAAGTTTACCGTCGAGGAACCGGGATAACATCCCTTCAACTCCTATGCCAGCAGTTTCAGGCGAGAGGCTTTTATCTTTAGTGACTAAATCGGAGTAAAATTGCAATACATCGATGGCTTCTTTTCCAAAATTCAGTTTCCACTTGCCATTTTCTTTAATAAATACATCTGATCCCCAGCACCGTAACGCGGGCATGAACCACTCCTGAACATCAAGAGTCACATTCTGCATTAGACCCCACCGGTCAGAAGCTGGATCGGATACCTTTTTCATTGCATCCCTGGCTGTTTCATAGCTCCATACTTTATCTGCAGCAGGTATTTCTATTCCTGCGTTTTTGAGAAGCCCGGCATTATAATAAATCATACTGTTGACTTCCCACTCATCGCTCAGATACCAGGTGTGCTCACCATAAAAATCACGACCCGCCTCACGTGCAAAAGGTACTATCTTATCCTCAACATCTTTTGTTAAGAATTCGTTGAGATCGACCAAAGCGCCTCTGGCTCCAAATTCCATGGCGAAAGATGTTTCAAGATTGATGAGATCGGGTAAATTTCCTGCCGCTGCTCCAGTGACTAACATGGTTTTAAGAGCAGCCCATTGGCCCTGGATATAATTAATCTTGATATTAGGGTTGGTCTCATTAAATTTGGCTATTATCTTGGGCATTTCTTCCAGATGACCAGGTAGCCATTGAACACCGTACACATCGATGGTTACTTTTTCTTGTGCATAGACAAATCCAGCCATTAACCCCAGCATCAAGCACACTGTTAAAATCAAAACATATAATTTTTTCATTAAAATATCCTCCCTTTTTACAATTCCATATTCACAATGTTCCATTACTTGATATTCCACAAAAACCCTCATCCCATTAAGAACAAAATACTTCCACCCACCTCCTTTTTTAATTTCTCCCTCGCAAGGACCGTCAGGATTTTGATCTTAGATTTGTTTTATGTACTCATCCAATTCATCCAATTCTTTGAGAGCATAATCATACTTCCCATTAAAAAAGGCATCACGGACTATACTGATTTTTGGAAGAATGTAGATGAGACATTGTCTCTGCGGGAAACTCCCCTGGGGTTCACCCTGCAGGGTTTTGACCTTTTTATAAAAATCAATACAAATCTCCATATGTTTTTCAGCTACTTCTTTCTCTCCGGGGATTAAAAAGGGGATTCTATCTTCAATCGATGGAAAACGAGGAAATTCTTTATGTGGTTCTTCTTGATACCAATAGACGACACTTGAATAATCA
>JAPLGF010000193.1 GCA_026390275.1 Candidatus Atribacteria bacterium | reverse complement strand
GCGGAAGGGATCAACAGTAAGATCCAACAGATTAAATCAGCAGCTCGGGGATTCCGGAACTTTCAGAATTACCGGATTGCGATTCTCTTTCATTGTGGTGGATTAAATCTGTACCCATAGAAATCCCGGTAGAACCTAATTAAAAAAGGTCTCTATTTCGTACACTATTCTTATCAGGAGGGGAATATATATGTCAAGCTTTCACCAGAAGATTGGATACTTCTATTTTTTAGTTTTAACCATCGTCATTCTGGTAACGGGTTGCTCCGGGACCATCTATTTCCCAACTCCTCTTCCAGGACCATCGACCACCAACACTCCTACCCCGTCGATTGGACCATCGGCGATTCCTACCCCGTCGATTGAACCATCGGCGACTCCTTCCTTGCCAGTCCACAATTCCACCCAGGGAACCTTCTTTTCTCTTATCCAGAATGCGATCAATGCCTCCTCCCCAGGAGATATTATCATCGTCTCCCCGGGAACCTACTTCGAGAATATTGATTTTATCGGGAAAAACATCACGGTTCGGAGTACCAATCCTTCTGATTCCGGGACGGTTGCTTCAACCATCATCGATGGGAACCATACCGGTGCTGTGGTTTCGTTCCAAAACGGAGAAACCAGCGCAGCCGTATTACAGGGATTCACGATAATAAACGGGAGTGGTTTTTTTCATCTTGGTTTGACTTATCTTGGTGGTGGAATTTGGTGCTACTCCTCTTCTCCCACCATCAGCAATAATATTATTCGCGATAACAACGCGGTTGGCGGTGGTGGAATATATTGTTACTCCTCTTCTCCGGTTATCACCAACAACACCATTTATAATAACAGCAGTTCTGGAAATGGAGGGGGAATCGAATGTGATATGTATTCTTCCCCTACCATTACCAACAACACCGTTAATAATAACAGTGCTACAGAAGATGGTGGGGGAATTTGGTGCTACTCCTCTTCCCCAACCATTAACAACAACATCATCAACAATAATGCTTCCAATATTGCTGGTGGAATTTATTGTGATATGTATTCTTCAGCTATCATCAGCGGGAACACCATAAATAACAACCGTGCTACCAATAATGGTGGTGGAATTTATTGTTCACTTTCTTCCCCCACCATCACCAATAACACCATTTCCGGGAACAGCGCTTCTAAAGGTGGTGGAATTATGAGCTATAGCACTCCCACCATCGCCGGTAACACCCTGAGCAGTAACGGCGCCACCCAGCAAGGTGGTGGAATTTTCGTTTCAAATGCATCAAATGTTAAAGATTCGTATGGAAACACCTGGCCTCGTTCGAATGTACCACCAAACACCGAGCTCAATAACACCTACTCCGGGAATACTCATCAAGGGGGTCATACCACTGGAGCTGATGTCTACTTTGAATGATAAAATTCAAGTTTCGTTTCCGGGAGAAGATTTTAGGAATCTCCTCTAAAAGCTGTTTTTTCCACTGGACCATCTGGTGGGGGTGGAATTGGACTCTCCGGCTATCTGGGCTAAGGTTTTCTGTCCTTTGATGGCTTCCAGAGCAACTTTGGCTTTGAAAGTTCCATCGTATCTTTTTCTGATTGATCTTTCCCTTTGGGATCTCCTTTTTTACTTACCCAGGAGCATTTTATCACCTTAACTCATTGTCCAGTTTTTTGGGTACAGTATATACTCTAACCAAGATCGCCAGGGCGCTTGAGGTTGGCATTGATGATTTAATCAAAGAAAAATACGGCCTCTCAAGGGGGGTTCAGAAGGTATGAAAATAGTTATAAAAAATCTATCCCTAATTCTCCTCGCGTTATTTTTGTTTATGCCGGGCCGGGCGCTCGCGCATCAGCCGAGGATCGTGAAAGGAAATTTTGTGGAAATAACTAACCCGGAAGTGTCGCAGGCTTTTTATGGAGAGCTACCCGGCGCGCAAGTGGAATATCGAATCAATTCAGATCGAGAGTTTCGACTATATGTGGGGATCTTGGTGCCAGACATTCCTGATGTCCGCAAAGACATTGCCGCTGAAATTTATCGAGTGAAAGATGGAGGAAAAGAAACGGTGGCACTCCTTGATGGGAGCCAGTTTGAATGGACGCCATTCTATGAAGATTTTGCCAAAGATAGTTATTTCTGGGGACCGGAGTATAAAGCGGATGACTCCCAAAAAGGAGTAGAACTTAAGGGCCGCCTGGTTCCGAGCGGAGATTACCACATCAAAGTTTTCAGTCCAACCAATCAAGGCAAATATTCGCTGGTCGTGGGGGATCTGGAAGAGTTCCCTCTCAAAGAAATAATCAACGCCATGACAACGGTCCCGCAGGTAAAGCTTAAATTTTTTGGCGAGCCGCTGTCAAAAGTTCTTCTTTCGCCCTTTGGAGGGGGAACTATCCTTGTTTTCTATCTTTTTGCCTTCATAGTCGGCTTTCTTTTGCGTGCTATTTTGAAAAAAGTAGCCAAAAATTCTCCTCGTGGACTTGGGAAAAATATTGGTAAACCCGACCGCTTGCTCCGCGTGGCAATTGGCGTAGGATTGTTGGTGTGGGCCATCACCACCACCTGGAATCCAATCCTCCTCTTCTTCTCCGGTTTCGTTCTCTTTGAAGCAATCTTTTCTTGGTGCGGATTTTACGCGGCATTAGGAAAGAATACTTGTCCCCCCGGCCCAATATTTTAATACCATTCCAAATCCACCATAAAATTCCCCAAAAAGTGTTTTTCCCCTCTTGACTCTTCCGTTACAGGAGGGTTTACCGTAGTGATGCAAGCTTGCAGGAAAGAAAAACAACGCCGCGGAGGGACATAGTGTTCAAAATAGGTGATTTTTCCAAATTGAGTCAGGTAACTGAAGACCCTGCGTCATTATGATGAGATGGGACTCCCCTTAGAACAGATTGCCCTGCTCTTGGAGGAAGGACTCCCACTGGAACAAATGAAGGGTATTCTACGCCGGAAACAGGTGGAATTACACCAGCATCTAGAGGAGGAACAAGCGAAACTGGAGCGGGTGGCAACCGTCCGGGGAGTGATCCCCACCTATGCTCATATCTGCGACTTGTTTGACGAGCTCTGGTCCTCTCTGGCACCACAGAGGACCAGCTTTACCGGTCCCGCCATGGCCATCTACTATGACCCGGAATACCGGGAACATGACGTGGACGCAGAAGTGGCCGTTCCGATTGCCGGAGAACTCACCCTGAAAGGACGAATAAAGGTGAGCGTAATCCCCGAAATCACTCAGGCCGCCTGTATCATTCATCATGGCGGATACGAAACGATCTCCTCGGCTTATCACCACCTCATGAAATGGATCGAAGAAAACGGGTACCACATCGTCGGACCCCACCGGGAAGTGTACCTCCAGGGACCGAACGATGTGAAAGACCCCTCTGGTTACGGGACTGAGATCCAGGTCCCGGTGGCGAAAG
>JAPLGF010000036.1 GCA_026390275.1 Candidatus Atribacteria bacterium | reverse complement strand
TTTTTCTTCACCATAGCTTACTCCTATACTCATTCTTTCTTCTATTTTACCCTAAATAGGTCGCCTTGTCCGGTGACCATACCAAGTGACAATGAAAACACCATCCTCCCGTCTGTCATTGCGAGGAGCGGAGCGACGTGGCAATCTCCTCCTTTAATAAAGGTGGAGTTGGCTAAAACCGTGAGTCGTGAATGGGGTAAAAATGTGGAATTGTGGAATTGTGGAATTGTGGAATTGGAAAGGACCGGGAGAATTGAGAAGTGAATGATGATTGGGGTAAAAATGGGGAGATGGGGAATTGGGCTAAAACCGTGAGTCGTGAATCGTGAATCGTGAATCGTAAAAGATGGGGAATTGGGAAGTTGGTAAAACACCCTGGGAAAGAATGTGGAGTTGAAACAGATGAGAAGATGAGATCCTCACGTCACACACTTGGATTCTCTCGCTAAGGGTTAATGTTTATTCCAAATATTTTTTATCTTACTCAATAGGCTACTACTCCTTAAGTTGAAGTATAAACAATTTATACTTCACAATTTAGTCAGCATCCTCACGATCCCGCAATAAAGCATCATACAATACACCATATTCAATAGGAACTATTCCCGGTTTAACAAATTCTCGATGGTATGCAGCTCGTACACCAGAATGTTTCTTATAATACTTTTTTCGGTAAATGAGAACCGAACTCACTGCATAAAAAACCGCATAATAAAGTCGATTAGCACAGAAGTCGTAATTCTTTTGATGAAACTCATTGATAGCGGACTTGAGAGATTGAAATGATTTTTCCATCCAATACTGAGAAAGTTCTTGGTTGTTGGATTTCATTTGAAAACGACTCCATCAGTTTCAACTTCAAATCGAAGTGGTAATGCAGAAAATCTTTTCGACTCCCACTGCTTCTTGTCTATTATCAATAAATGAATATTGACGTTATGGTCCAGATTGACATGGGTAACTATTGAGTATATTTCGTGCTTTGTCTTGTGACTTACCGTCTGGTTTAATAACACCAATACATCCAGATCTGATTCTTCATCGGCTTCACCTCGCGGAGTCGAACCGAAAATGATCATTTTAGACAAAATGAATTTTTTCATTAATTCATTTTTTAAAGATCGGAGAGCTATATTTTGATTTTCAGTTAAGATCAAGGCCCTATTGCTTTTCTCTCCCATCCTTAGACCTCCTTTTTCAGTATGATTTATTCCAAGAAAACACGAATAAATCAGGTCCTCATTCTTAAAAAATGGATTGGATCATTATTTGATGATATGCTTGTTATTTTATTGTATCATCAAGTTTTGCTTCAGAAATGACCAGTAGGATTTTTTCTAACTCAACATTTTTCAACTTCTCACTTCTCACTGTCTTTCCTGGGTAGAATCCCGTTTTTTATTCTTTAAGTCATAGTAGCATTCCAAAACCTCCGGTAGCCGATCCTTGAATCGGACACAGGGGTCAAAGTTTTCGTGACCATACTTCTTCCTTAATCGTTGCTGAGCGCATCCCCCATCGCAAACCGGACGATAGAAACACTGAACACATTCGGGATCGGTAGATGGGCTCACTCCCACCATATAGCGGGAGAGGAGGGTAAGATTCCAGGATTGATTCCCCAGGAGATGACCGACCACCATGTCTGCATCACCGAGATCATGGAAACAGTTATACAGTTCACCCTCCGGTCCGATGATATAGCCGTTTCTTCTCGTTGCCATGCAACCAAAATGATTGGGATCGGGATAAAAAGAGGAAACCTGAATGCCGTGTTTCTGGTAGAGCTCCAGGTAAAAACCGATTTCTTCCTCCCGGTTGAACTGGCAGTTGATATCCGGGTTGGTAGAGGGACTATCATTCACGATACCGGGGTACACGTTGATCTTTTTCTGACCAAATTTCTGGGAAAGATCATGGTAGGTCTCTACAAACTGGTTCCTGTTGGAGGAATCAATATTGACCCGCAGATTCAGGTGACCATCCCAGTGATCCACCAGATACCGGAGGTTCGACATGATGACCTGATAGGAGTCACCGTTTTCCACATGTTTCCTTCGGGTATTGTGCGTGTCTTCATTCCCGTCGATGGTAACCTGGATTTTATTTATCTTCAATTCATCGAGCCGATCCACCACCTCTTTCCCCAAAAGATATCCGTTGGTGGGCATGCTGGCCTGAAAGGGGATGTTGAGAGCCTGGATTTTTTCCGTTAAATGACCGATCCGATCGAATGCAAGCAGAGGTTCCCCCCCAAACCAATTTATATTCAGATACCTGATTTTTCCAAAACGCTGGATGAAATCGATGATGGCCTCCTCCACTTCTTCACCCATCACCATGGGCCGCTTGAAACGTTCGTAACAGTAGGGACAGGTAAAATTGCATCCGGTGGTCGGGATGATGGTCAATCCCAAGACACTGGTATCAAACTGGCTGAACAACTGGCGGAGAGCCATGATATTGAGGAGATCTTCCTCCTCCCTATCACAAACGATGACCTTGGTCTGCCAAAGCTGGATGAACAGACCGGGATTTTTTCGAAAATCATAATGTTCCGGGTCCTCTCGAATGGATTTAAGTTCCTGAAGTGTGACCTCATCGATCTCCGCAAAGGAATTGGAAAGCGCATTATAGAGGAGATGCCCATACTTCTCCGATTGAAAGATCAAATTATATTTCGACCAGCAATATGATGTCCCGGAGGATCCACTCAACTGGTTCATTCAGACGCCCTTTCCTTTCCCGGAAAATACAGTGAATGGAAAAACCATTCTGTTGATTATCTCACCCTGAGGTTCCCCCACTGTGGAAAGGAGCTCTTTCCCGAGTCGGCTTTGGATGACCTCTCGGGGATTATCCAGGACCAGCTTCCGGAAGGCCTTATCAGTGGCTGCTTTTTGGTTAATTGCCTCCATCGCCTTAGCAAATTCCTCTGGTGTCCAGTCCATAACGATCATCTCCTTTTCATCACGACTCCAATTGA
>JAPLGF010000114.1 GCA_026390275.1 Candidatus Atribacteria bacterium | reverse complement strand
GAGAATCCCTGCTGGCGAGTTATTCAGTGGCAGGCCGGGAAGCGGTTCGGAAGATTGAATACGCGGTCCGGTATGGGAAACCCCTCACCAGCTTCTACCGGATGGCTGATTTCTTAGTACCGGTCAAACAGGATGCCCCTGGAGTGGAAGAGGTGCGGATCGTTCTCCCGGATGGGACTATCGTCTACACGGAGAATGGTTCGGTTTCTGACTGGAAGGAAGAAGAAATCCTCCTCCGGGACGTCCATTTTGCCAGCCTCGATGGAAAGAGAGTCGACCGCCAGGTCGTCAGTGGAAAGGGGAAGGATCACCTGTTCCTCCCCATCCGGGACCGGGGAGGAAACTGGATCGGGAGTATCGATCTGGTTTTTGATCAAGCGGTGATAACCCAGCGGTTGCGGGGTCCGCTTTTCCGGATGCTCTGGTTCCTGCTGGGGACCCTGGTGGTGGGGGTGCTGGTCCTTTTTCTGGCTCACTCCCGGAAGTTCTTCCTGTCGGAAACCGGGGAGATCCGACGAAAACCGTTTCTCACCGTGACTTTCCTCATTCTGGGGATTTCTCAGGCTTTTTTCGGGTGGATGAATTACGGAATCTACCGGGATGGATACTTAGCTGCCGCCCGGGATAATGGGGCGTTGATCGCCCGGATTATTCAGCGAGATGTGAATGGAGTGGTCCAAAAAGGAGTGCCGTATCAGCGTTTGTTTGGGCTCGATGAGTATCTCCGGGGGATAGCGGTAACCGTGCCGGAGATTGCCCGGGTGGATCTGATCGGTCCCGAGGAAAACATTCTCTATTCTACCCTGCCTTCTACCGGACCAAAGGAGCAACCGTTGGATCCCTCCTACCAGACCCTTCTCTCGTTGCCACCCCAGCCGGGGGGGAAGCCGGCACAGCTTTCCGTCGAACTTTCAGCCGGTAACCTGGCCGGGAAGATGCAGGGGATGATCCTGGACACCCTCACTCTGGTGGTGATTTCCTTCATTTTCATGGTGGAGATGACCCTTCTGGTGATCATGATCTTTGGACGACGCAAGACTGATGCGGCCTCAAAAATGTCTTCTCTTTCCGAAAACGAATCGAGCGGCCTCACTTTTCTCCGTCCGATGGCCTTCATTCTGTTCTTCGCTATTTTTATGAAAGGGTCGTTCATCCCTCTCATCATGAACGATCTTTATCAACCTCTGTTTGGGCTCTCCAAGAGCATGGTTTCCGCCCTTCCCCTTTCCTTAGAAGTGCTCTTTGGAGGTCTGGCCACCTTCGCCGGAGGGGCGCTCTATGACCGGAAGGGATGGAGAAACACGTTTTTCAGTGGTCTCCTGATTGTGGCGTTGGGGACGCTCCTCTCGGGTCTCAGCCATACCGTCATTCCCTTTCTCATCGCCCGCTCCATTGCCGGCATCGGGTACGGTTTCTGCTACATCTCCCTCCGGAGCCTGGTCAACGAAGCACCGTCAGAAACGGAACGAGCCGCCCGGCTCTCCGCCTTCATCTCCGGTCTCTATGCCGGGGTGATGAGTGGGGTGGCCATCGGGGCATTGCTTGCGGACCGGATGGGATTCTCATCGGTATTTATGGTCTCCTTTTTCATCATCCTGTTGGCCGGAGGGATGGCCCTCGTCTGGCTCCCTCATACTGCTGGGAGACGGATGGTCACCCCGGAGCGATCGGTTTTCCCCTCCGGGGTCACCGCCAAATTTTTCGCCAACCGGAATGTCCTTTCTCTCTTCGGCCTGGTGGTGATCCCTCTCACCATCTGCAGCGTGTTCCTGGATTACTACTTCCCGCTCTTTATCTCGGGTCAGGGCCTGTCCACCTCCCAGGTGGGCCGGGCTTTTCTGCTGAACGGGTTGTGCATTGTCTATCTGGGACCCTGGCTCAGTCAATGGTCCGACCGATCCTTCGGTGCAGCCAAATCGGTGGTTCTCTCCGGACTCATTGTGGCTGGAGCTCTGATTTTCTTCGCCGTTCAGGGGACCGTTATAGCTGCCTTTCTCGCGGTCATCTTATTGGGGATTTCCGATAGTTTCGGATTGGTGGCTCAGAACAGTTTCTTCCTTCACCTTCCGGTGACTCGATTGATCGGACCGGGAAAAGCGCTGGGATATTATGATAATGTGAGAAAAATTGGTCAAATGGTGGGTCCGGTCACTTTCGCCAGCCTGGCCTCTACCGGTATAATAGGAGTGGCTCTGGTTGGCCTGGGTACACTCGTGGCGCTGGTGGTCTTTCGGGGTGTCTCCCGAACAGAACGGAGTGACATACTGGAGATGGGGGTGAGCCAGTGAACAATCTGATCCTTCCGACTTCCGAGACCATTCTCAACCGGGGTGAGGGGAAATATTATCCCGGTCATATTGAGTTCTTAAATGAACTTTCTTTCCCGCAGGTACTGGATCTCCAGGAGCGGGTGATGGGAACCATGACTGATCCGGATATGTTGGAGAGCCTTTCTCCGCAGGAGTTTTTAACCATTCTCCAGGGGGGAGGGGTGGCAGCCGGCATGTTGGTCGGAGACCAGCTGGTAGCATTCCTGGCCACTCTGTTTCCCGGAAAGCGGGAAGAAAACCTGGGGCACGATATCGACCTTCCAGAAGAAGCGCTTCCGTTGGTGGTGCATTTCGAGAGTTCTTTTGTCCACCCGAACTATGTTGGGAACAATCT
The DNA here is from genome assembly GCA_026390275.1 of Candidatus Atribacteria bacterium. GTDB lineage: Bacteria > Atribacterota > Atribacteria > Atribacterales > Atribacteraceae > JAPLGF01. The sequence goes on along the minus strand of JAPLGF010000114.1, from coordinate 8,729 downwards.
CCAGATCCGGTTGAGTGAAATCGTCCTGGACAAGGTGAAATCGTTCCAAAGCTATCGTTATCTTCTGGGAACGGTTTCCCCCCGGAACTGTCACTGTCTCAAAACGGTTTTTGCCATTCCGGCCCTGGTCATCCGTCTGGAGTGGAAATACCAGAACCGGTTACGGTTCATCTTTTTTCAAGATCTGGTCTCACCCCGGGTGCTTGACCCAGACAGTGAAAGAGCAGTGGTCATGACCGATCTCAAGCGGCAATTAAAATTGATGGAACAAGGATATTGCGGATTTCGTCTTGATAAAGGAGAGGGAACACCACGAATTGTCTATGCCAGAGAACGAAAATAATACGCCGGCTTCATGGTGAACGGGAAGGTCATGCGGTCCAGGTCATGGTTATCCTCTTTTGCGTGCTGGTGGGGGGTCTCACCGGATGTTCCGAAAATGATCCAGCCCGGGAGAGAGAACTCTATGCCACCCAGGGAGGGGGAGATGTCATCATCGCCATTCCGGGGCCTCGGTGGCTCATGGAGGATTCCTCCCGTTTCCTCGACGGGGTTGATTTAGCCGTGGAAGAGGTGAATACCTCCGGTTTTCTGGGAGAACGGAAAATTCAGGCCATGGTTCTGGATGATCAGGCGTCATTCATTACCGGCATCGCTGTCGCTCAATCCATCGCTATCAATCCCAAGGTCACCGCAGTGGTGGGTCACTGGAACACCGCTATCACCATTCCGGCCTCCACCATCTATCACGAAGCCGGACTGCTTCTCCTTTCTCCTATCGTCTCCAACGTGGAGCTGACCCGAAGAGGATACCCCCTGGTCTTCCGAAATATCCCCAGCGATGAAGAAATCGGGAAGCAGATGGCCCTCTACGCCGGGAAAAATGACTACCACCGGGTGGCCGTATATTATGCCGATAATGCCTATGGCCGGGGACTGGCCGATGCTTTTGAAGACACCGCCCGGGAAGAAGGAATTTCCGTGATCGATCGCATCAGTGGATTCAGCGATGAGCGAGGGTTCCGGCGGATCGTCCGGAGATGGGAAGCCCTCGATATTGATGCCGTCTTCGTCGCGGATTCCATGCCCACCGGAGGGGAATTCATCCGGAAATTACGTCAGAACGGAATCACCGTTCCAGTAATGGGTGGGGATGGGCTGGATGTCGATTTTATCAAAGTACTGGGAACTGCCGCCGAAGGAGTGGTGATTGCCACCATTTATAACTCCCAGGATGACCGTCCGGTCTTAAAAGAGTTCATTCAAAAATTTAAAACAAGATTTAAGGAAGACCCTGATGTCTGGGCCTTGCAGGGCTATGATTCCATCAAACTGTTAGCCTGGGCGATGGAGAAGGCGAAGAGTCCCCTCCCCGCCGCCGTGGCACAGGTCCTTCACACCATGCCCGACTGGCCTGGCACCACCGGCTCCATTCGTTTCGATGCCAGCGGTGAACTGGTGGGTCGTCCGGTATTGAAAAAAATCGTGCGGAACGGTGCGTTTGAGTATATTGAGTGAGAGGGAAACAGTGGAGAGTGAGTAGTGAGAAGATGTGGAATTGGGGAATTGGTAAAGACCGTGAGTCGTGAGTCGGGTAAAAATGTGGAGTTGGGGAGTTGTTGAGTTGGAATGGATCATGTGGGAAAAGACAATTCAAAATAATAAAAAAAAGTCCCAAAGAATCTCCCACTTTAGAAAAGGAGGGGTGAGGGGGATTCCATTTTACTGATTACTCATTACTCGTCACTGCTTTTCAAGGGATGGTGATGGATTATTCCTGAAGCGAAAGAAGGATTGTTCCGGAAGATTTCCTTGGAGCGTCTTTCGTCTCCGGAGGAACTGGATCAGCTCATGACGGTGACAACGCCGCGAGCCTGGTTGTTCCTGCTCGCGATCGGACTCATTCTGGCTACTCTGGTGTTGTGGAGCCTCACCGGGACGCTTCCCACCCGGGTTTTTGGTGAGGGAGTACTTCTCCGCAGTGGTGGGGTTCAAATGGTGGTGCATCCCCTCGGTGGGCAGATCACCGATATCCGGGTGAAACCAGGGGATGAGGTCCGGAAAGGGGAAGTGCTGGCGCGGGTGGATCAGCCGCAGTTGGTTCAGGGTATTGTGGAATGGAAGGAAAAATTGAAAAATTTAGTGGTGGGGAGTGGAGAGAGTCGGGATAGAGAGATACAAAATGCGAAAGCGCAAATCTCCCGGTTGCAGGAGGAGTTTCTGTTCTATTCCACGGTGGTGACACCGATCGATGGGCGGGTGCTCGAGGTGAAGGTGAATCGGGGAGAGATTATCGAAGCGGGGGTTCCCCTCTTGGATCTGGAACAGACCGGAGAACAGGCGAAAAACCTGGAAGTGGTGCTCTATATCCCGGTGGAAGAAGGGAAGAAGATCCTGCCTGGAATGGAGGCCCAAATTTCCCCGACCGTGGTTAAAAAAGAAGAATATGGGTACCTGGTGGGGAAGGTGGTTTCTGTATCCGAATTCCCGGCCACCAACCGGGGAATGATGCGAACGCTGGGGAATGAAGACCTGGTCAAACAGTTATCGGGACAAGGCGCGCCGATCGAGGTTCATATCGACCTGATCATCGATAAAAACACGCCCAGTGGATACCAGTGGTCCTCACCCCAGGGACCTCCCGTTCAGATCGATAGCGGTACCGTTTGCTCCGGCTCCGTGACTATCAGCAAGGAACGACCCATCGAACAGGTTTTCCCTTCGTTTCATGCCTATCTGAAGAAAGAAGAATGATCACACTCAACGCCGGGAGAGACGTACGTTGAAGAGGAAGGAAAAAATTCCCAAACTGATTAAAGTTCCCACCGTTCTGCAGATGGAAGCAGTGGAATGCGGTGCCGCCTCGCTTGCTATGGTTTTGGCTTATTACGGAAAATTTATTACCTTAGAAGAATTACGGATCGCCTGTGATGTTTCCCGGGATGGCAGCAAGGCCAGTAACATGATGAAAGCCGCCCGGTCCTATGGACTGGAGGCGAAAGGGTACCGAAAGGACCCGCAGGAAGTGAAGGAAATGCTGGGTCCTATGATCGTCCACTGGAATTTCAATCATTTTGTGGTTCTCCTCGGTTTTCGGAAAGGGAGAGCCTACCTCAACGATCCATCCTGTGGTCCCCGATCGGTCTCGGAAGAAGAATTTGATCAATCCTTTACAGGTATCATCCTATCTTTTACCCCCAGACCGGAGTTTCAGAAGAGTGGCCGAAAACCCAGCCTGATCCGGGCGTTAGAAAAGCGGCTCCGTGGTTCCCGGGTTGCCTTGGTCTATGTTATACTGGTGGGAGTCGCTTTGGTCATTCCTGGTCTCTTGATTCCCGTTTTCTCTAAAGTCTTCATCGATAACATCCTTTTGGGGAGCAACCGCGACTGGTTTTTCCCCCTCCTTTTAGGGATGGGTCTCACTGCGGTGCTCCGGGGGGTCTTGACCCGGATCCAGCAATACTACCTCCTCCGGATGGAGACAAAGATTGCTCTCACCACTTCTGGACAATTTTTATGGCACATCCTTCGTCTTCCGGTAGAATTCTTTTCTCAGCGATATGCCGGTGACTTGTGTGCCCGAATGCAGAGTAATGACAAGGTGGCCCGGCTCCTCTCCGGACAGCTGGCCACCAATGCTCTGAGTGCCATCATGATTGTTTTTTACTTTTATCTGATGTTTCTCTATAGTTCTCCCCTCGCTCTCTTGGGGGCGGGGGTAACGGCGTTCAATGTGGTGTATCTGCAAATGGTCTCCCGTAAGCGGGTGGACCTGAACCGCCGTCTGGCTCAGGATTCGGGTAAGATCATGGGTGCCTCTATGGCTGGTCTGCAGGCTATTGAAACCCTCAAAGCCACCGGTTCCGAATCGGATTTCTTTGCCAAATGGTCGGGGTACCAGGCGGCACTCCTCATCGATGATCAGGAAATCGGGGTCTCCACCCAATTTCTCACCACGGTCCCTTCTTTTCTCGGCGTCCTCACCAATTCTATTGTCCTGGTGTTTGGTGGGCATCTGATCTTAGATGGGCAGATGACCATCGGGATGCTGGTGGCTTTTCAAAGCCTGATGATCAGTTTCACCGCTCCGGTGTCAGCCCTGGTGGGTCTGGGAAGTCAGCTCCAGGAAATACAGGGTGAGATGGAGCAATTGGATGATGTCCTGAAATATACTGTCGATGAACCGGTTCAAGAAAATCTCCCGGCGGTCAACCTGGAAGTGGTTCCCCGTAAACTTATGGGACAGGTAGATATCATCGGCCTGACCTTTGGGTATAATCGTCTCGAACCACCTCTCATCGAGAATTTCACCCTCCATCTGAAACCGGGATCCCGGGTGGCCCTGGTGGGACGTTCCGGAAGCGGTAAGTCGACGGTAGCGAAACTCGTGACGGGGATTTATAAGAGATGGTCCGGGATGGTCCTCTTCGATGGGAAAATGAGAGAGAACATCCCTCAGGAAATCCTTTCTATTTCAGTTGCCATGGTGGACCAGGATATCTGCCTGTTTGGTGGAACCATTCGGGATAACCTTACCCTGTGGGACACGACCATTCCAGATCAGAATATCGTGCAGGCGGCTAAGGATGCCTGTATTCATGATGACGTCACCTCTCGCCCCGGCGGTTATGAACATATCCTGGATGAACGAGGGACAAATTTTAGTGGAGGGCAGCGCCAGAGGCTGGAAATTGCCCGGGTGCTGGTGAACAATCCCTCTCTTCTCATTTTTGACGAAGCCACCAGCGCACTGGATCCGGTGACAGAGAAACTGGTGGATGAAAATATCCGGCGGCGGGGATGTACTGCCATCATTGTGGCCCACCGCCTGAGTACCATCCGGGATTGTGATGAGATCATCGTTATGGAGAAAGGTAAGATTATCCAGCGGGGGACTCATGATGAGCTCAAAATGGTCGATGGTCCCTATGCTCAGTTGATTCAGGCGGGTTGATACCGGGAGGGAGAAATAATCGCGTGGAAAACGATCCAACCCTTTTTCCGGGAGAAGGAACCAGTGTCTCGATAGAGGGAAACAACCCTTTTCTAATCGGCGATCCGGGGAGTGTCTGGCTGGTCGATGGCGGGAAGATCGTTCTTTTCCTGGTGTCCGTTCGGGACCAGGAAGTCACCGGAAGGCGACTCTATCTCCTGGAGTTGTCATCAGGAGAGGTGTTTTTTGGGATAGAACCGCTGGAAAACGGCAATCGTTATGCCATTCTTGCTACCGGTTGGACCGGTACCCATCTGCGACAGTTCTCTCGCTCGCACTTTTTTAACCTGATCGAGCAAGATGCGGAAAAAACAACGCGAATGGCCAGTGTTTTCCGGTGGGCCACCGAATTAGCCCGGGCGGTACACCTTTCAGTACATCCGGATGTGCAGGTATTGCCATCCGGTGAACCGGGAGTGCGGTTGGATCGTCCAGATGGGGATGGGCAACCCATGAGTTTAGATGCCTTCCATCACGAAGTTTTCCAGATGGGAATTGAACAATATCAACTCCACGAAAAAGAAGAGAATGCCCGTCTTCCTGAGAAGAAGAAACATGATCAGCTTGTTATGAGTCAGGCAGTGGGGAGACTGGCCGCGGTCATCCAACCGGAAACCAGGTGCAGGGTAGAGGAGGAGATCAGTGACAATCCGCTACTCCAGGCCTGTCAGATAGTGGGAAAAGCGATGAAAATACGGGTGGTGTCCCGTCGGGATGCCCAACGGAGGTCTTGTTCTCCGGATCCTCTGGGTGATATTGCCCGAGATTCCCAGTTCCGGATTCGAAAAGTCGCCTTGAAAGGAGATTGGTGGAAAGCTGATAATGGGCCGCTTCTGGGTTACTTAGATGAGGGAGATCGCCCGGTGGCTCTCGTTCCAGTTGGCCCGACTCGCTACGAACTGCATGACCCGTCCCGTGATACGGTCACGGTGGTTACCCGGACGGTAGCCAAACTGGTGAAGCTCTTTGCCTATATTTTTTATCGACCGTTTCCCCACCAGATCCTCACCCTGCGGGATATCATCACCTTTGCCATCGATGCGTGCTGGAAAAAGGACCTGTGGAGTGTCTTTCTGATGGGAATCCTTGGGGGTATCCTCACCATGGTGATTCCGATCGCCACCGGAATCGTCTTTGAAACCGTTATCCCCGATGGTGAACGGAATCAGCTCCTACATTCATCCGGAGAACTGGCTATGCGGGCCATGGGTGTGAGTCAAATTCGGGATATCCTCTCTGGCACGATGGCCACCACCATCATCTCCGGTATTTTTTCCATTTTCAATCTCGGTTTGATGTTTTATTATAATGTCCAACTGGCAGGCATCGCCCTGCTTCTGGTGATTTTGGCCACTGCCGTCACCATCTTTTTGGGATTCCGTCATATTGTTTTTGAACGGAAGGTGGTGGATTATTCCAACCATATCACCGGACTGGTTTTCCAGCTCATTTCCGGAATCGCCAAGTTTCGGGTGGCCGGAGCGGAAAAGCGGGCCTTTTTTCAGTGGTCCCGGGAATTCAGCGAACAGCGAAAAATTGCCTATCAAGGAGCAACCTACTCCAACTGGATGTCAACGTTCAATTCTTTTTTTCCGGTGATGGCCTCTATTGCCATTTTCTTTGTGGTGGTTCGGTCTGGGAATTTATTATTAAGCGCCGGAGCTTTCATCGCCTTTCAAGCCGCTTTTCTCACCCTGACCGATGCTGTTTCCTCACTTTCGGGGGCGGTACTCTCCATGAATGTCGTTATTCCCCTCTACGAGCGTTCCAAACTCATTTTCGAAACTCTCCCGGAATATGATGAAATCAAAGAGGAGCCGGGAGAATTGACTGGTGCTATTGAAGTGAGCCATGTATCTTTCCGGTATGAAGATGGGGGTCCGCTGGTACTGAAGGATGTCTCTTTGCAGGTCAAGGAAGGGGAATACCTGGGTCTGGTTGGACCTTCCGGGAGTGGAAAATCAACTCTCTTCCGGATCCTTTTGAGTTTTGAGAAGCCGGAAAGGGGAAAGGTCTATTATAACGGCCACGATTTGGAGAGCCTGGATATCCGGGCGGTTCGCCGTCAACTGGGGGTGGTGATACAGAACGGGCAGCTCTTAGCTGGTGACATCCTCAGTAACATTATTGGGGCCAATCCTAACCTGACTCTCGATGATGCCCTGGAAGCTGCAAAACTGGTGGGTCTTTACCAGGATATCGAGGAGATGCCCATGGGGATGTTCACCCTGGTGAGCGAAGGGGGTAGCACCCTCTCCGGCGGACAACGCCAGCGTATCCTCATTGCCCGGGCTATCGTGAACAAGCCAAAAATTCTTTTCTTTGATGAAGCTACCAGTTCTTTGGATAACCGGACCCAGGCCATCGTGAGCGAGAGTCTCGGCCGACTCAAAGCCACCCGGGTTGTCATTGCCCATCGCTTGAGTACCATCCAGCGATGTGACCGCATCCTGGTACTGGATCAGGGACGTATCGTTGAGGTCGGAACTTACGATGAACTTATGCGCAAGAATGGTCTCTTCGCCGACCTCGCGAAACGACAGCTGGCGTAAGAATGATGTAATGCTTTCCAATCTCAATCGTACTTATTATTTAATTGTAGAGTAACTGTCTTTCAATGGAGCAAGACTTGCTGAATCCCGATATTGGTCGAAAAGGTGGTGAAGTATTTGGGAGAGATGACCGTCTCGAATCAAGATGAAGTCATTACTGATGCCAGATCCGATGTTCAGGCTTTTGCGATGATTTATGATTTCTATTTCCATCGGGTGTATAACTATGTCCGTTATCGGGTGCGAAATGCGGATACCACCAATGAATTGGCCAGTCGCATCTTTGAACGTGTTCTGACAAAAATGTGGAGTTATAAGACAGAACGGGGAAGTTTTTCTTCCTGGCTCTTTACTATTGCCCACAATATTGTGATGGACTACTTCCGGGAACAGAAACGGTGTCCGAGCTGCTCCTTGGAAGAAATGCCGGAACGAGTGGTTGGTCACGCCTCCATCGAAGACTCCTTGATTCGGAAGGAAACCAGGATTGAACTTCTTCAGGCCTTGGGACAGCTCTCTGATCGAGAACAGAATATTGTGGCACTCAAATTTTGGTCCGGTCTCACCAATCGACAAATTGCCGAGTTGACCGGTTTGAGTGAGAGCCACGTGGGTGTTCTTCTCTACCGGGCTATGAAACGGCTACGTAACATCCTCGTTGGTGAAGGAGGTGAAGAAAAATGAGTGAACATCTCTGGATTGAGCGCCTGAATCGTGATATCGATGCCTTGTTGCGGGGAGAAGGAATAGAACGAGACGGATCAGAAAATGAAGAGTATGATCTGATGATGCACTTAGCACTTACCATGAAAACACTCGATTTAAGTGGTGAATGTCGAATTCAGGAAACATTGAAGCAACGGTTGCTCAACCAGATGAATGTGATTAAGACCGAGCTTCGAAATCCAACTGAGGATAAAAGTGAATTGCAGGACGAAGATCTCCAGATGGCAGCCGGTGGAGTTGGCCCAGATTGTTCTGGTACTTCTTTGGCTTGTCCCCGGTGTGGGTACCAGGGTATTTCATTCAACGGATGTCCTCGATGCGGGTATAAAAAACCATGAGAAAATGTGGACTTAGGGAAAGGATGGGGTGAGGGGAGTTTTTGAAAAAAGATAATCAACTAGTAGTAATAAATTTTTTTTCGGGTCGTATTAAATACATGTGAAATTGAAGGTTACTCA
>JAPLGF010000178.1 GCA_026390275.1 Candidatus Atribacteria bacterium | reverse complement strand
CCCAATCTGAATAAAAAGAGCATTTTGGCTGGTTCCAACCAAGGTCTTGATCTTTAAGTTCTGCTGGAGGGTTGGGAAGAAGATTTCCATCTGCCAGCGATCCTGATAGATACGGGCAATGGTGGTGGCCCCAAACTCAAGATGGTTGGTAAGAAGAACGATTATCCGATTATTTTCGACATCATCCACTTCCATCCGCCGCAAATGGTGAGGACAGGCAGCCTTGGCGTAATAGCCGGAGAGGGTAATGATCTCATCTTTGAGGATATGCCGGTTTTGAGGAACCTTCCTTTTCTCAATCACCCGATAGCTGGCATTATCTTTTTGTCTGGTGACAAAGTAAACTCCCGTATCGGTCCCCCGGGCGAAGAGAGAATAATCGGTGTAATCTCGATCAATTGCTATAATCGAACCTTTGGGAAAGGAAAGATCATGGGCGATGTTCACTTCGGGAACTGCTCCTTCGGTGATGAGAGCAAAGACCGGGAGATAGCCTTCATGATCGAGGAGGAGATGAAGTTTCACCGCTCCTTTGGTTTGACGGAACCGAGCCCCGTCAAACAGAGTGCTCGAGAGCTCAATGATCGAAGCGTCAAGGCTCAAGAGTTTATTCTTGAATCGGAACTTTTTCTTCCCCCTGGATAGGGGTGGGCATTTCTCTAAAAGGGAATAGAACATTTTCTGATAGAGTTCCCAGGGTCGGTGCTCATTGGCATAAGCAAGAGTTGACCGATGGGGCGCTCCTTTCATTCCTAAGTGTTTCATTTTTCCCAGGCAAGTAGCCAGTCCTCCCCAGATCTCTCGGAGGGAATGAGCTTGACCCCATTGGCAGAAAAGCATGGCAACGAATTGATCCCAGGAACTAAAGCCTTTGGTTCCTTTTTCAGACTTGGTTTCTCTGACCATTCTTTCGAATTCATACCGGTTGAATACCTGTAGAATCTGGCCAAAAATGCTGCTACACTTATTCAACTCAACATCCCTTAAGGATTCACGATTCACGACTCACGACTCACGGTCCTTACCAATTCCCCACTTCCCCATCTTTTACGATTCACGATTCACGGTCTTTTCCGGGGAGACCACCTTTTGGGTTTTTGGTTAACTTGTAATTACTAATCTACCCGATTGGTACTCCCCTTTCCATGAGAAAAAGCTATTTTGGACAGATGTGATTTAATATAATAACTTGATAACTTGGTGCCAGGCACCCTAAACCTATTCACTAAGCCAGGGCAAGCATAATGTATTATCGGTGTTATTGGACGAAGACCACCGTGGTGTGGGCCACCAGGGCATCGTATGAACGGACTTGAAACTCCCGAGCGAGCTTTAAGAAGGACTTGACCATTTTGCAGAAGACTTCGATATCCCAGCGTTTTCCGTAGGGGGTGACGATTTCTTCTTCGGAAAGAGAGAGATCGGTAGAAAGGAGCGCTAGCCACTGGGTTTTTTGGTTTCGGTTCCGGGCGAGAAGCGTTTTTCCGGAATGACCCACGTTCACGACCCCTGAATCGATGATGGCACCATCCGGTCTTTTTTTAATCTGGGTATACAGTGATGAGAGAGAAAGGAGCTTTCCTCCGAAAGAGTAATAGATCTTGGGAGAATTCTTGAGTATACCCACCACAGAAATCCCTCGGGATGAGCATTTGCGGATGATTGAGGGGGAAGGCAAACCAGCTATCAAAGAGGATAGTTTGGACCAACGGACAGTGTTTCATCGCTCCATCCAGCAGTTTGAAAAGAATATCCGGTGCTTTTTCCTGGGATTCTCTTCGCCTCCGAGCGCAGTTCTTCCGCCCGTCAATCGAGTCATTCATCGGACACAGTTGGCTTTCTTGGTGATGGGCACTCAAGAGGGAAAAACCAAAAGGAATGAAGGTAGCTCCATCGGTGAGGCCGAGGGTGAACATCCGAAAACCCCGATGGTATCGCCCTTTGGCGTGGTCGAAAAAACGAGCAAGGCCTTCGACGTTTGTGCTCCGGGGCCACTCATACGGGGAATCATCCACCACCCAAGGGTATCGTTTCGGTGTGGTAAAGGGGAGAAGGGCAGGAGTCACCACTTTGGTACTGAGGAGAAACAAGAATTTTCCCCAGTTATACCGGCTAAACTGGGGAAAGCGGTAGACGGTGTCTTTTCTTCCCTGAAAAGGGTTCTTCTTTTAATTCATTAGAGCAGG
>JAPLGF010000089.1 GCA_026390275.1 Candidatus Atribacteria bacterium | reverse complement strand
ATTTAAATAAGAAAAAATGAATACTAGTATGAAAAAAAAGGGAGTGATAGTCAAATGAATTTCTTTCATTCAATTGCATACGCCGCCACCGGTGGGGGAACACCTGCTGCTGGTGCAACAGCAGCTCAGCCCTCCTTGATTCCGGGGGGAGCACTGGGGCAGTTTTTACCGCTTATTTTTATCATCATCATCTTTTATTTCCTTCTCATTCGACCACAACAACAGAGGCAAAAAAGCCAGAAAGATCTTTTAAGTAATCTGAAGAAGGGGGATTCCGTCGTTACCGCGGGAGGAGTTTACGGAACGATTACCCAGGTAGGGGAAGACGAAGTAACTCTGGAAGTAGCCAAAAATGTTATGGTACGTTTTTCTAAATCATCGGTTTCAGCCCGGAAATAGTTTTTACATTCCAATCACACAAAAGGAGGCAGGATGATTTGATCAAGAACTGGAAGGATTTACCCTGGAGAGTCATCATTACGGTGGCTTTAGTTGCCGTGTCCATATTTGCCGTTTACCCTCCCCGAGAGAGAATTCGTCTCGGTCTTGATCTTGCTGGAGGTTCTCATATTCTTCTGGAGTGCGTGGATACACCGGAAGCCCCGGTCGATGATGATTCGGTGAAGCGAGTGATTGAAGTTATCCGAAATCGGGTTGATCAACTCGGTGTATCAGAACCGACTATCTTAAAGCAGGGTATGCGACGGGTGGTGGTTGAACTTCCGGGAATCGAAGATCCTCAACGAGCCGTCGAAATCATCGGAAAAACTGCCCTGCTGGAATTTAAGGATGAAAGCGGGACCACTCTCCTCACCGGTGCAGTGCTGAAAAATGCGCAGGTTCACAATGACCAGTTTGGGAGACCCACGGTGGGGATTTCCTTCAACCAAGAAGGAACCACTTTTTTTGCCAAAGCTACCGCTGCCAATGTGGGAAAACCCTTAAGTATCTATTTGGACGGAAAGGTCATTTCCAGTCCGGTGGTCCAGGAACCGATCATGAAAGGGGAAGCCCAGATCACTGGCCGTTTCAGTTTACAAGAAGCACAGAATTTAGCCATCCTTCTCCGGGCTGGCGCACTCCCGGTGAAAGTGGAAGTTGCTGAAGAGCGCTCGGTCGGACCATCGCTGGGGAAAGACTCCATTAACAGTGGGGTCCGAGCAGCAGCTATCGGGCTCATCCTGGTGTTCCTGTTCATGTTTTTGTACTATGGATGGCTGGGATTGCTGGCTGATATTGCACTGGTGTGTTATGCGCTCTTTACCTTCGCCCTCTTTGCTGCCCTCCATGCCACCCTCACCCTCCCTGGTATCGCCGGTTTCATTCTGTCTGTCGGTATGGCTGTTGATGCCAATGTGCTCATTTTTGAACGAATCAAGGAAGAGTACCGGACGGGGAAAACCTGGCGGGCATCGATTCAGGCCGGTTTTGATAAAGCATTTCGTACCATCCTTGACTCCAATGTCACCACTGTGATAGCAGCTGTTCTTTTGTTCTTCGTGGGCACCGGTCCCATCAAAGGTTTTGGTGTAACCCTTACATTGGGCATCATCTGCAGTATGTTTACAGGGATTTGGGTAACCAGGATCCTTGTCGATTACTTAGCCCCGAAGCCGACCTTTAAATTATGATGGAGCAGGGAGGGAACTCGAATTATGTTGGAATTCATTCGAAACACACACATTGATTTTATCGGTTTTCGAAAAACAGCCTATACTATTTCCATTATCTTCACCATTATCGCAGTGATTGGTTTTATGCGCGGTATGACCTACGGTGTTGATTTTTCGGGAGGAACTCTCATCCAGTATCGTTTTGGAAAAGAGGTCCCGATTGAAGACATTCGGGCTGCTTTGAAACAATTTAACTTGCAAGAAAGTGTGATTCAGCGTTTTTCGCCAGAAGAAGTTTCCATTCGAACGATCAAGTTGAACGAGGAGCAAAAGACCGCTTTTGATAAAACAATGAAGGATAGTTTTGGGGATGTCAAAACAGTGCGGGTAGAAGATGTTGGTCCTGCCGTGGGTGGGGAATTACGGAGGGGAGCTTTCGTTGCCCTGATTATTGCTGTTCTCGGAATCCTGATCTATGTGGGATTACGATTTGAGTTTCGGCCAGCTGCCACTTCCTGCCTTGCCCTCGCTCATGATGGGTTGATCATCTTAGGTCTTATTGCTATTGCGGGGCGAGAATTTAATACCTCCGTGCTCGCCGCTATCCTCACCATTCTCGGTTACTCGATCAACGATTCCATTGTCATCATGGACCGGATTCGGGAAAAACTTGCTATGCGGAAAAAGGAAGATATGAAAACATTGATTAACAACAGCTTGAATGAAACCCTTTCCCGAACCGTGAACACCGTCCTGACCACCCTGCTTCCAGTCGTTGCCCTCCTGTTTTTTGGGGGTAAGATGACACAGGACTTTGCACTCACCATGCTGATTGGTTTGATATTTGGAACCTACTCATCAATTTTTATTGCTGCCGCACTCTTCTATGATTGGGAAATGAGAAAACCTCTCAGGAGGTAGGGGGGTTGTCACAGAAAAAATGGCAAATTCGGAAGGTGAACAAAGTATATCTGAAGCAGCTTGCTGATACCCTTTGTTCACCTCTCCCGGTTGCCCGAATCTTGATGAACCGGGGGATATTGACTCCCCATGATGCCCACCATTTCCTCGAACCCGAGCTTTCCACCCTGGATAACCTTCGGGATATTCCGTTTTTGAAGCAAGCTGTCCTCCTCATCGATACCATGATCTCTTCTGGTGCCAAAATTCTCGTTTTTGGTGATTACGATGCCGACGGATTGACTGCCTGTGCCATTTTGGTACGTTTTTTGAAAAAGTTTACTCAACAGGTCGAAGCGTATGTTCCCAGCCGGTTTGATGAAGGATACGGCCTTTCGGAAAAAGCGGTCAAAAATATCCTGGATCGAAAACCAGACCTGGTGATTACTGTTGATACCGGAATCAAGGATATTATCGGGGTTTTCCAGTTAAAGAAGAAAGGGATCTTTATTATTGTTACCGATCATCACGTGCCTAATCCCGATGAACGTCCGGAAGCGGATCTCGTCGTGAGTACCTGGGATTGGGATGCCCGGAAAATTCTTTTTTCTCTTTCCGGAGCGGGGGTGGCCCTGGCACTGGTTTTGGAATATGCCTCATTTCGACATATTGATCTCACCCCTATCGAAGACTACTTAGCTCTCGCCTGTATCGGTACCATTGGTGATGTGGTTCCCCTCCTGCATGAAAATCGGGTCATTGTAAAGTATGGATTGAAAAAATTGAACCAATCTCCGAATTGTGGAATTCAGGCTCTGCTGGAGCTTTCTGGTTATGTCAACCGAGAAATTGGGTCAGAACAGGTGGGTTTCGTTCTGGCGCCCCGACTGAATGCCGCAGGAAGAATCGAGAATCCGAAGGTAGCCCTCGATCTTCTCTTAACGGAGGATTACCCGGAGGCCCTCAATTTTGCCAAAACTCTGAATGAGTTTAACCAGAAACGGAAGAAAGAGGAGAATAAGGTTTTTGCCAGTTTGGAAGAGGACAAAAATAATGAACTCTACATGAAAGATTCCTTTGTAGTGGTATCTGGTCAAGACTGGAACACCGGTGTTCTGGGAATCATCGCCTCCCGCCTCAGTGAACGACTTTTCCGACCGGTCATTGTTTTACGGGAAGAAGAACCATATGCGGTGGGATCGGCCCGCAGTATCACCGGGTTCAATTTGACAGAAGCACTCGCTGCCGTCTCTCATCTTCTCGTTCGATACGGAGGACACGAGATGGCCGCCGGACTCAAACTCCCTCATGAGAAAATTTCCCTGTTGCGCGAAACCCTCAATGAACGTTTTGCAGAGAGAATTCAGGATATTCGAAACAATGCCGGGATTGTGGTGGATGCCCAGGTCACCATGGAGGATGTGGATCATCGGTTCATGTCCTGGCTCGATAAACTCCAGCCATTTGGTGAGAAGAATCCCAACCCTCTTTTTGTTTCCTCTGATGTCACGGTCAACGAGCGGTGTTTCTCGGGAAAAAACCACCAGAGACTGGACCTGGTGCTCATGCAATCCTATAAAATGAAACAGAATCGTATGGATGCCATGGTGATGTATGGGAATGAAAACATTTCTGAACTTCTCCCTTGTTCACTTATCGACCTGATTTTTGAAGTCCGGAAGAGTTTCTGGGACCAGCCCTATTTACGGATTTTAGACTGGAGAGTGAAAAAATGAAAGGAGGGATGAAAATGGATCTAGCCAGCTCTATTCGTAACATCCCTGATTTCCCCAAACCAGGGGTGCAATTCAAAGACATCACCACCCTTTTAAAAGATAAAGTTGCTTTTCGGGAAGCTGTCGAGCGTCTGGTTACTTTGTTCGAAGGAGAATCCGTGGATGA
>JAPLGF010000008.1 GCA_026390275.1 Candidatus Atribacteria bacterium | reverse complement strand
ACCATCTTTTACTATTGGTTTGACGCCCTTACCGGGTTTCACTGTGTCGGCATGAGCGGCAAGCATGAGCGGCTCAGAGGCCGAAGAACTCTTAGCGGGTATTTTGCAAATCAGGTTTCCGTAACTGTCAAGTTGGCATTGTCCATTGAGTTCCTGTTGGAGCTTATTTCTAAGAAATTCAATAAATTCCTTCTCTTCTCCGGACTCACTGGAAATGCCCACCAGCTCACACAGAGTTTTTATCAACCTTTCTTCCATAAAACCCTCCAGTTTTATTCTTTATAGGAATTTTATAACCTCACCGGTAAACCGGAATTAAAATCACATGCGAGTGAATCATCCGGGAAACTGAGAACATATACCCCAAATCACTTAACATGCAAATATGCAATTCCAACTAGTGAGGCCAGATCGTCACTGAAAGCCTCATTTCCCTAATTTTTCTGCTAACTTTTTAAGCTCTGGGTCTAATAGTTGGCCCTTGTCCATAATCTGGACTTTGTCCAGCCATACGGAGGAATTCAAGCAAATGCCATCAGAGTGCGAAGATCCAGAAATCCCACCGGGAACGAGTATTGCACCAACATTGCCAATACCCCATTCTGTCCCACCCCAGATTCTTTCATCCTCTACGATGTTTCCTGTCAGCCTTGCCCCAGGGCCGAATCCATAACATACATGGGCCAGCTTGAACATCTGTGGGTCGTTGAAGCTCTTAAGCCACTTCCCATACTCTGTGGCTTCCTTTCCTCCCTCAATCTTCACGATTTCTCCTTTTTTAATTGTTAAGTGAACTGGCTCTTTCAAAATGCCAACGATAGGGGGAACGAGAGAACCATCAAAAACGATTTTTCCGTTAATGGACTCGAAATTTGGAGACCAGCCGACCTGTCCGGCCATCATGTGGGACCCTGGAGTGTCAGCATAACCAAGGTCCAGAAGTTGCGGGCGACCAGGTTCGTTATCGAACTCCACATCTGTGCCAGCGGGAGTTGTAATGCGCATATGTTTGGCGGAAAAGGTTTTTTTAGCAATCTGCTTCAAAAATTTTTCTAGATTTGGGTAGTCTATCCTTCCAATGTTGCGGACCATCATGTCCACACTCAATCCTACCAAGTTCTGATAGCGGAGCTTTTTGTTTTCTTTCATTGCGATATCGTAAGGCGTAGAGTAAAGCAACCACTCATTATTAAATTCCACCCAGGCATCAGCCTTTAGAAGTGCAGCAGTGAGAGCTTCTACGGGGAGCATGGGGTCGGCTGCTTTTCCCACTCCCAGTGGGGACGCTGTATAAATGACCATGGGTTTGGCACCGCACGCAAAAGCAGCTCTGGCTGTAGCATCAACGACTCTTTCGTCACTTTCCGTGTCCGCAGTAATGACAAATGTTTCTCCCGGTTTCAATTTAAAGAGATCTTCGCAAAGAATTTTAGCTGCTCTTCCTAATTCATACTCATAATACTGAGACATTTTAACCTCCTTAAGGTTAAGTTCTTAGATTTGTGTTCGCGTTGCATACTTTTGATACTCCGGGTAATATTTTAACAAGTAATCTATCGGTGTCTTTTCCAAAGAAGTTTTCTCCTTCAACAAAAGTCTGGAAACAATCACAATAAATACCAATTCTGTTTTTTTCAACAAAGTTCTCCTTGCATCAAAAGGTTCTCTTTAAAAAAGCCCGA
>JAPLGF010000079.1 GCA_026390275.1 Candidatus Atribacteria bacterium | reverse complement strand
CCTTTGAACACGAAATGTATAAAGAATATATCATGAATACCATGAGCGCTCGTCAGGCGGCCGATATCAACATCCTGTTGGCCGGTCCCAAATATTCTCATGTTTTGGCCGAAGCCGGAAGAATTTTAAATTTGGATCCTTACTATAAAAAGTATAATTGGGAAAATGTATTGGTCGAGGGAAACAAAATTCAGAAATACCAGGACCATTATTATTTTGTAACCCAGAATTGGATTTCGGTACCGTGGGTCTATTATAACGTCGGAATATTCGATAAATTGGGGTTATCAGAGCCAAAAACCGAAGAAGACCTCTATAATTTGGTGAAAACTTTAAAAGCGAACGGATATGAAGGGATCGCTTTGGGAACCATGGTTCCCAACTATGCCGAACATTTCATCAGTGGTTTTTTGCCGCGTTTCATCACTCGAAACGAGTTTCAAGACTTGATGTTCTGCTACCAAAAAAATTACCAGGGAATCAAATGGAACGATCCCCGGATATTAGATGCATTTAAAAATTTCAAAAAATGGGTTGACGATGAAATATTTGTAAAAGGGATGAATGGAATGGATGATTCCATTGCCAGATCTCTCTTTATAAATGGAAAAGCGGCAATGTATCAGGGAGGAAGCTGGGTTCCCGGCTTATTGATATCTGAGGCTCCAAATCTAAAATTCAATGCGTTTCTTTACCCGCAAATCAAAAAGGATATTCCGGTCACCACCGATGCCATAATGTGTAATGGGTATGTGGTCAGTGCCGACACCAAATATCCCGACGCCTGTGGAGAATTCCTGAATTTCATGTTAAGCCATGAAAGTCAAAAATTATTCCTGAAAGAATATGGAATATTCCCCACCCGACGTGATTTTAGTGAAGATGAGTTAAAAAGCCTGGTCAACGAAACTCAATTAAAAATCATTAATTCGCCGGGATTATATGAAACCACTGACTCCCTCCAGATCTGGCTCACCCCTGATATCATGGAACCATACCTTCGAATTTTGCAGGAAGTGATTAGTGGACAGCTTACTCCGGAAGACGCTGTCAATCAATTGGAGAAAAATGTCGAGGAAGCACGAAGTAAGAATTAATTCAGGGGGGTATCTTTCCCCCCCTGAATTAATCCCTGGTGATAGGAATGAAAAAAACCTGGCTAAAAAATAAATTTGCTTTTTTAATGGTACTCCCCGCCCTCTTATTTGTAGTGATATTTATGATTTATCCATTGCTCGATGCGTTTACCATGAGTTTTTTCGATGTAAAGATAATGGGTGAAAAAATATTTGTTGGCTTCAATAACTATAAAAAACTCCTCAACCATAATGAAATAACCCTGATTAGTTTAAAAAATAATATCTATTTTTCTTTGTTTACCACTCTGGGTACGGTTGTTATTGGTATGATTTTAGCTATTCTTTTGGACCGTAAAATTCACGGGTGGCAAGCCTTTCGTATTTTATTCTATCTTCCGGTCACCCTCTCCTCGGTGGTGGTATCTTTGTTGTGGCTTCGAATCTATTCTCCTAATGGTGGTTTACTGAATGTAATATTAAATTATATACAGCTTCCTTTTTTGGAAAAGAACTGGCTTGGCGACCCAAATATTGCAATTTTTAGCATTATTATGGTCTCAATCTGGCAGTATTCCGGGTACACCATGATCTTTTTTTTAGCAGCTTTACAAAGCATTCCCGATTCTTTATTTGAAGCCGCCCGGATAGATGGGATCCGTCCCGGACAAGAAATTATGTATATTTCGTTTCCGCTCATCAAACCGGTTATCATCATCGTGGTTATGCTTCAGCTCATTTTTTCTTTTAAAGTTTTTGATATTGTCTGGGTGATGAGTACCGGTGGTCCCGGTTATAGCTCATCGGTTCTGGGGACCTATTTATATACCGAGGCATTTCGAAAATTTCAAATGGGATATGCTCAGGCGATTGCAGTTTTCATGTTTATTATCATTTTTTCCATGTCATTAATCTACTTAAAATTAGCTCGTTTTCGTGAGGCCTCCCATGAATATTAATTATCCAAGGTCATTTGAAACCAAATCAGTGAAACTCCTTCTTTTTTATGGAATTTTGATTCTATGGGGTTTATTGCAACTTTATCCAGTTATCTGGATGTATTTGTCTGCCTTGAAATCACCGGCAGATTACTTTAGTCGTCCTTTTGGACTTCCGGGTAGGTGGGCGTTTGAAAACTTTAAGCTGGCCTGGGAAGGAGAAGCCAGGAGCGGGAGTATCATTCTAAAAAATTACATGATCAATAGTCTCATTGTCTGTATTCCTTCGCTTTGCATCCTGACCCTGGTTTCCTCGATTGCCGCCTATTCGTTGGCCAAGTTTGAATTTTTTGGAAGAGATTTCCTGCAGAGTTTTTTTATTGCCTTACTAGCTATACCAGTTCACTCGGTTATCATATCAGTGTATAGGCTCATGATGTCCCTTCATCTATTAAACACGTATTTAGCCCTTATTTTGGTCAACGTCACCTTTTGTATCCCTTTCTCGGTGATCTTGTTAGTATCCTATTTCCGGTCTTTTCCGAGTGAAATCATTGAAGCGGCTCTGATTGTTGGGTGTACCCATCTGAAAGTATTTTCCCATATTGTCGTTCCTATCTCCCGGGGTGCGATATCCTCGGTCGCGATTGTCAATTTTATCATTATCTGGAATGAATTCTTGTTTGCATTTGTCTTGAATCCAAGAACCAAGACTCTCACAGTTGGCGTGCTGGGATACAAGGGAGCCTATACCACCAATTGGACCTTGATGCTTGCCGGTTTGTCCATTGCCACCATTCCATCCATCCTTTTTTATTTTATTTTCCAAAAAAATATCATCAAGGGAATGACTATCGGGGCCATTAAAGGCTGAATAACCAATTGCCAACCAATATCCTTCTGGGGGATTATCGATTGAAAAATAAAATGGTCACAATAAAAGATGTCGCCCGTGAAGCCGGAGTTTCAGTCTCTACTGCCAGCCGCGCCCTGGCCGGGTA
>JAPLGF010000092.1 GCA_026390275.1 Candidatus Atribacteria bacterium | reverse complement strand
TGAGTTGAGCCGATTGGATGCCGGCTCCACCCCCGGCTGACAGCTGAGAATTGGCAACGACCTCAATCTCACTGGATTCATCATCCACTATTAAAAAAAACTGACACCGGCCAAAACGGGGATCAATCGGATCTTTTAGTGATTTTCCCTGAGAAGTTATGCCGATTTTCATGATTCATCCTCCTAATTGTCGTTTCTATCCGTTGTGGTGATGATCACATTCGGCTTTTTCTGAACCTTGCCCATGGGAACAAGCACTTTCCCCACTAATGAGGGTTCCCTTTTGCAGTTGTTCGATGACGGCATCGATTGATCCTTCTACCCCCAGATAAACATCAATCCCAACTGCCCGGAAAAGATCCTGTGCTCTTGGACCCATACCGCCGGCTACAGTTATCGTTACTCCTCTTTCATGGAGAAATTGAGGAAGAAAACCGGGTTCATGACCGGGATTTTCAATTATTTCTCGCGAAATCACATTCCCATTTTCAAAATCGACCATGGTATAGGAAGAACATCGGCCAAAATGCGGGGATACCTGATCTCCATCGGTTGATATGGCAATTCTTTTCATATAGTAACCTCCTGAGTATTGGTGTGGGGAAAAGGGGGGACATATATTCACCCCCCCTCACTTCATTGATTCTCGGTCGAAGTACTTTTCTGAAGCCCTTCCATACGTTTTTCAATTTGTTCCAACTGTTGTTTGAGAAATTCAGCCTGTTCCTTTAAAAGATCCACTTCTTCCTGAGGTGCGGCTGGTGGAACATTTCCCCAGGCAGGTGGGAATGGAGGATACCCGTACTGAGCTCGCGCCCAACCGGGGATTCCGGTGGCATAGTACCAATTACGCCGACCACGACCTCCGCCACCGTACAATCTTGGAGTCCAGCCAATCCATGGCTTTGAAGCATAAGGATCAAGGCATACCACACAATAACCCCTTCCACCCCCGGTCATGGGACCATACCCGAGAGGTCCGGTACCATCAAATCCAGGCATTTCATTCACTCCCTTCCTAATGCTATTGAAAACCATTTTCATTTGTAGAATAAAAAAATTTTATGATGAATCCTTCTGACATTTTTCACAAAGCCCATAGAATTGAATAAGATGTTTATAAATCTGAAAGTGGTATTTCTGAGAAAGCCCTTTTTCGGTGCGAATCAGCAGCTCTTTTTCTTCGTCAATAAAGTCAGTATAGTCAACGATACGACCACATCCGGTACAGACCAGGTGATGGTGATGATGAAAACCATCCGGACCCTCGGAGAGTTCATAACGAGTGCGGCCGTCCCCAAAATCAAACTTATAAACGATACCCATTTGGACCAAAATTTCCAAAGTTCGATAAACTGTGGTGAGACCAATATTATCACTATGGAATTTTTGACGGAGAACAAGATAGATGTCCTCCGCACTCGGGTGGCCGGTGGTTTGGCTGAGGATGTCAATAATCGCCAAACGGGGAGAAGTCAACCGCAGCCCTGCTCCCTCAAATTTCCCCTGCCACCAACATTTTCGCATTTTCACCTGACTCCTGTTGAGAAATTATTGATAATGGTTTTCATTTCTAATAAGATTAAACACCTCACATACTTTTTTGTCAAGGGTTCGAATTGAATCATCTAAAATCTTGTTATCCTTTATCCTACCTCCCGGTGATTTTTCAGACGGAAGGCAACGAAATGGAGCTCCCTATGAATACCAGAAGAGCTTGGTATAGAATTTAAATTGAGGTAACGAATCTCCTTTCATCAAGATTTTTAAATGAGGCATCATGGCCAGTAAGCGGATTTTTTAGGAACGGGGAGGCAGACAACCCTGCCATCTCTCTTTTCTGGGTTGTTGCATAATACCGGAAAAAACATACAATAAGACCAGAAGCAGGAGGTGAAAAGCCACGTATTGGGATGAACATTACGAACTTATACCAAAAGAAGAACTGAAAAAAATTCAACTCAACCGGATTAGAAAGGTGTTGATCCGTGCCTATCATAATCTCCCTTACTACCGGAAAAAACTGGATGATGCCGGGATCAATGTCTATGACATCCGCTCACTGAATGACGTTCAATATCTTCCTCTCACCACCAAGAATGATTTACGGCTGACCTATCCTTTCGGAGCCATGGCGGAACCTCTCCGCAACATCGTGCGGATCCATTCCTCCTCGGGAACAACTGGTACCGCCACTGTGGTGGGCTATACCCGTAACGACATCGAGATCTGGGCTCAACTGATTGCCCGGACCCTGTGTGGATGCGGTGCCAACGAAGAAGACATCATTCAGGTGGCTTTTGGATACGGTCTCTTTACCGGAGGATTAGGAGTCCATTATGGTGCGGAAAAATTGGGAGCCACCGTTGTTCCCATGTCCGCCGGAAACACCTTGCGACAGATCCAGATCTTGCGGGATTTCAATATCTCGGTCATTTGTTGTACTCCCTCCTACTCCCTTTATTTAGCGGAAGTAGCCAAAGAGAATCATGTCGACTGGAGTCAAACCCGTTTTCGTCTGGGGATATTTGGCGCCGAGCCCTGGTCAGAAGAAATGAGGAATGAAATTGAAAAAAAGCTCCCCATCAAGGCTTTTGATATTTATGGTCTCAGCGAAGTGATCGGACCGGGGGTGGCCTTTGAATGTGAGATGCGGCAGGGACTCCATATTTCGGAAGATTGTTTCTATCCAGAAATCATCGACCCGGCCAGTGGTAAATCCCTCCCTTCCGGTGAAGAGGGTGAGCTGGTTTTCACCACTCTCACCAAGGAAGGAACACCGGTGATCCGCTACCGGACCGGTGATATTTCTGCTTTAATCCCGGAACCATGTTCCTGTGGAAGAACCCTGGTCCGCATGAAACGAGTCATCTCCCGAACTGATGATATGCTCATCATTCGGGGGATCAATGTTTATCCATCCCAGATGGAAAGTGTTCTCCTGCGTTTTGATGGAA
>JAPLGF010000104.1 GCA_026390275.1 Candidatus Atribacteria bacterium | reverse complement strand
ATGACACCCAGGATGAGATACACGTCTCATTCTCCCCGCACAATGTTTCTCAAAATACCGATGTCCTGAATCTCAATCTCTACCACATCACCGGGTGATATCTTTCCGACCCCGGAGGGAGTACCGGTGGCGATGACATCTCCGGGAAGGAGAGTCATGACCTGGCTGATGAATGAGACCAGAGTGGGAACAGGAAAAAGAAGCTGGGAGGTATTAGACCGTTGTTTGATCTGACCATTGAGCCGGGTGGTGATGGAGAGGGAGGAGGAATCAATTCCGGGTACAATCCAGGGACCGATGGGGGCAAAAGTATCAAAGGATTTAGCCCGGGTCCACTGTCCATCTTTCCGCTGGAGATCCCGGGCGGTGACATCGTTGAAACAGGTCAATCCTAAAATGTATCGGGGGGCATCTTCTGGAGTGATTTTCCGCGCTTTTTTCCCGATGATCACCGCCAGCTCCCCTTCGTAGTCGACGTGTTGGGATTGGGGAGGGAGAATGATAGTATCCTCGGGGCCGATCACGGTGGTTCCAGGTTTAATGAAAAGAATGGGATTCTCCGGGACCTCATGGCCAAATTCCGTGATGTGATCGCGATAATTGAGACCGACGGCAATGATTTTGGAGGGGAAAGTGGGAGAGCATAGCCGTACCCGCGGAAGGGGGAAAGAAACACCGGTCTTTACCATTGAATCAAAGAAGCTCTCCCGGAGCTCGTATAGAATGGGGTCGTCTTCCATCATTCCATACGACAGCGAACCACTTTCGGGATGTACAAATCGTACCAGCTTCACTCAAGTTCACTCCTTATCGGATGGGATTGGTGTCCCATTTTTTTAACCTAATTTCCCCTCGCCACCCTGATTTTTCAGGACAGCTTCTCAATAATGGCGTTCCCCACCTCTGATGTCGTAGTGGCGGTGGGATCATTGGGAGTGGGTTTCATGTCGTAGGTCACTCTTTTCCCCTCCCGGATGACTTCCGCTACCGCTTTCTCCAAACGGGACCCCTTTTCTGATTCACCGATATATTTTAACATCATGACCCCAGAAAGGATCATGGCTATGGGATTCACTTTGTTCATCCCTTTATACTTGGGAGCACTTCCATGTGTGGGTTCGAAAACAGCACACTGATCCCCGATATTCCCGCCGGGGGCAACGCCCAAACCCCCCACCAGTCCGGCTCCTAAATCGGAGATAATATCCCCATACAAATTGGGAAGGACCAGCACATCGTAGAGTTCTGGTTTTTGCACCAGCTGCATACACATGTTATCGACAATTCGATCTTCAAATTCGATATCAGGGTAATGAAGAGCGACTTCCCGGGCGACTCTTAAAAAAAGGCCATCGGAGTATTTCATAATATTGGCCTTATGAACCGCTGTCACCTTCCGTCGATGATGGGCACGGGCGTATTCGAAAGCAAAACGAACGATCCGCTCGCTACCAAAAACCGAGATCGGTTTGATACTTATCCCGGCATCGCGACGAATCGTACCGGCACCCAGGGTGGATATCGTCTGAATGAGTTGCCTGGTCTCTTCCTTTCCCTCTTCGAACTCAATCCCGGCATAGAGATCTTCCGTGTTTTCCCGGATGATGACCAGATCGATATTCTGATAACGGGAACGGACCCCGGGATAAGTTTTACAGGGTCGCACACAGGCAAAAAGATCCAGTTCTTTTCTTAACGCCACGTTGACACTCCGAAAACCGGTTCCAATGGGGGTGGTAACCGGTCCCTTGAGGGCAATGGTATTTTTTTTGATGGAATCGAGGGTGGGTTTGGGAAGAGGAGTTCCGTATTTTTCGATGACATCTGCACCGGCCTCCTGCAGGTCCCATTCCACGTCCAGTCCTGTTGCCTCAATGACCGTTTGAACCACAGCAGTGATTTCCGGTCCGGTTCCATCACCGGGGACCAAGGTGATCGTATGTTTCATGATCGATTCTCCTTTCGGATGGTCATGATTTTTGTTTGTCTATCTATTATAATTCCCCAGGGACACAGAAAAAAGCCTCATCTCCATCATATTGTTTCCCATACCGGCAAGGAGATGGAAGATGTTTTTTTTCGAAGCCTATTGAAAAACAACTTTCCAAAGATTATACTTCACAAATGTCAGAGTGCACTCATCCCTTTGCACATTGAACGGAGATCTCCCTCCGAAAAAGATCACATTCTGTCTGAGTACATCCAACATTTTCCTTTTCAGTTCTAAACTATGCTATGGGAGTTGATAGTGTTGGAGAATGAAAAGTCACAAAGCCGCCTGATGTTCACTCCAGAGCAGCTTGATTCCCTGGTGGAAAAGTACGATACACCGCTTTTTATCATAATCAGGAATAAGTTGCTGGACAATTTTACCGCTTTCCGGAGGTTTTTTCCGGGAGTCGAAGTGTATTACGCCGTCAAGACCAATCCTCACCCCTTCATCATCGGGTTGCTGGGAGAAGCCGGTTCTTCTTTCGATGTGGCTTCGTTGCAGGAAATTCAGCTCATTCTCTGTCACCATATTGCACCGGAACGGATGATTCTGGCCAATACCATCAAGCGGAAGAAAGGAATACGATTTGCCCGGGAAGTGGGAGTCAATCGACTCACCTTTGATAATTTTGACGAGATTGGTAAAATGGCCAGGGTCTTCCCGGATGCCCAGGTCATTTTACGGATCAAGACTCCATCCGATGGGAGCCGGATCAATCTCTCCTACAAGTTTGGTGCGGAGCAGGAGGATGCACTCCATCTCCTTCTCAGGGCACGGGAGGCAGGACTTCGTCCCGTGGGAGTGAGCTTTCATGTCGGTTCTCCCTGTACGAACGTGCAAAACTACGTTTCTTCCCTCCAGATCGTAAAAAAAATCTTTGAACAGGCAGCTGATAAAGGATTCGATCTCAAACTGGTGGATATCGGGGGCGGTTTTCCCCTCCACGTCTTCCGCTCCGAAGGGGTGGAACCCAGCGTGGAATCCATGGGAGAAACCATTACCCCCATTCTTCGGGAATATTTTGGAACGGATTGTCAATTCATCGCTGAGCCAGGCCGGAGTTTAATCGGGAGTGCGTGTGTCTTGATCACAAAAGTCATTGGCCGGGCGATGCGTTCCGGAAAAGCCTGGTATTACTTAGACGACGGCATTTATGGAACTTTTACTGCCATCCCATTCGATAAATCGGTTTTTGATTTTTATACCTTCAAGAAAACCGATGCTCGCTTTCCCTGTATTCTGGCCGGTCCCACGTGTGATTCCACCGATGTGATCGCGGACGGGGTTCTGCTCCCTCCTCTGGATCTGGATGATCTCATCGTCGTCCCGGATATCGGAGCGTATTCCTGGGCTTCAGCTACCACGTTTAACGGCTTCGAAAAACCCCAGGTGATTGTTTATTGATGTCAGATGAGGGAACGAAAAGACAGCCTGCGGCGTAAGATAGAAAAAGAATTCAAATGAATAGACCACCAGGCCAGGAACTGGCCTGGTGGTCTATTATGCAAAACGCAGATTGAATTCCGGGCAAACTGGC
>JAPLGF010000064.1 GCA_026390275.1 Candidatus Atribacteria bacterium | reverse complement strand
GCGGAAGGGATCAACAGTAAGATCCAACAGATTAAATCAGCAGCTCGGGGATTCCGGAACTTTCAGAATTACCGGATTGCGATTCTCTTTCATTGTGGTGGATTAAATCTGTACCCATAGAAATCCCGGTAGAACCTAATTTTTTACACCTGATTGACAATATAACGTCTATGTTATATTATCGACCTACCAATAAATGAAGATAGTTTTCTACCCTTCCGACATTTATCCAGAGGCCAAAAACTATGTTGAAAACGAGTTGAGTGATATATCCAGGGATTATCCACAGTATGTACAACTATTTAAAGACGCCACAAAAAAACTGGAAAGGGATCCAGGAAGAGAACAATTTGAAACCTATTGTGAAACAGAACACATATCGAATTTAGGAGATGAATTATGGGAATTTCGATTTCCAAAACAATCAAAAAGAGCTGTTCTCAGAATATATTTTATTTTCTCTAGCATTGAGAAGGATAAAATTGTTTTGCTTGATTGTGAAGTAAAGACAGGAAGACAATCAAAAACCGGGGCAGATAGGAAAAGATTGATTCAATATAGAAAATGGGAAAAGGGGGTCAATTCGTGAAGGAGAAAACTTTAAAAGAGTTTTTTGATAATTTAGAAAAAGATCCAACTGTCGCTCCCCAGCTTGAATATTACAGAGCTTTAACACGTTTAGTTTTGGAGGTGGAAGAAGAAAGGCTAAATCAAAACATTTCCCAAGAAGAATTGGCAAAACGAATGGGAACCAAACAAGAAGCAATATCGCGCTTTGAAAGTTTAGGACAATTACCAGGATATAATTTCCTTACCAGATTGTCCAAGGCTCTTGGTGGACGTTTATCAATAACAACAAACGGCGATTATGCTTTTGTTGTTCCCAAGGAATTAAGACCTATCGTAGATAAATGCGCTAAAGAAAAAGAAATGCCTACAGAAGACCTAATTGAGGATCTGCTTACTCAAAAACTCAAAGACCTTCAATACACCATGATAAAACAAGAAAAAGAACAAATGAAATTCTATGAAAAACCAATAAAAGAAAATTTAATCATTGAAAACAATGAAGAGGAATACGCAACCAATTTACTGACACATGATAATAATATGGAATGCGCAGCATGAGCGAAGAAATATCTCTGCAATTCAAAAATATCTTACATAGTATTGAGCTCGATGATATATTCATTTCGAAAATAGCTTATAAGATTGAAAAAATGCCAGAAAACGGTGACATAGTAATTGATTTAGGTAAAAAAATATCTGAACCCGAAATTAATCAAAACAAAATAGCTGAACATATATCATTTAAAATTACAATTGAACAGAATGAAGAAAAAATAATGAGTTTTCAGATTGAATATAAACTGATATTCGACATTCTATCGCTTGAAATGTTAAATAAATCTTTAGAAACCGCTGAAGCAAAAAAGTTCTTTCTTGAATATCAAATACCTAAATTTGCATGGCCATTCCTAAGGGAAGATTTTCATACTGCGTGTACAAAGGTTGGAATGAGACCGATAACATTAAAAATGATGAAATAATCCATGAAACTCGCCATCATTTTCATGTTGACGACAGCACTATTATTTTATGCTCTGATAACACCACCTACCCGCCTAAAACAATCAACCACAACAACTGCGATAGAATTGTAGGGAAGATGATCTCTTCTTTCCGAATCTATTAGTCTCTAAAAGTAAAGGAGAATAAATCATTTAAAATCAGAACGGAGGGTCAATGTTGATTTATATTGGTATTTAATTTTGCAAGGAGGAAAAAGAAATATAGACCATTTCAGTAATTCATATTGGGGGGAGAAAAGTTAGCATGCTAAGAAGGGTTTACTCATATTATAGAACTAAACCTGATGACCCTGATAATAATCTTAGTTCAAAAAAGAATAAATAATCAATTATTAGAATATTTGGATTAAAAGTCGTGCAAGGTGCTTTAGAAAAGCAAGTAAAAGGAGGGATTAAATTGTCGATTAAAATTGATGGTTATGAATTTACCGACCCAGAAAAATTTGCCGATTGGACGCCTCCAAATAAAGCTGGCGTCTATGCAATTTTGGCTAATAACACCAAGATTTATATCGGTCAATCAGGCAATCTTTCTGATCGTGGTTTTTTTAGAAATCACCATCGTTACAATTGTTGGATTAGGCAAGCAGGTGGCAGTGAAGATAAATTATATATTTCTGTTCATCTTATGCCTGATTCAACGGGATCAGATCGTAAAAAAATTGAAAGTGAGTTAATAAATAAATTAGATCCAATTTGCAATAAAGAATAAAGAATAAAATATACCTTGCACGACTTTACAAAAAAGGATGGGGATGAGAAATTGGGGTTGTTTTGATAATAAATAACAAACAAGGAGGTAATGTTATTTGGATGAATTATTAACCCTCGACCGTCTCGGACCTCCCTGGGCTGTCCTCGAAACCCCAGACGGGATAACCTTCAACTTCCCCCTTAACCTCCTCCCAGAAGGCGTAAAAGAGGGCGATGTGTTGAAGTTTGATATTGATATCGATCGAGAAGCCACGGAAGAAAGGATCAAGGATATTCAGGGGTTGATCGATGACCTCAAGAATAATGATAAAGGCGGGGATATACAGTTATGAAGAAATACCTATTTTTTGTTACCCTTCTCTTCTTCCTTCTCTTCACCGGTGTTCTCTTCGCCGGCACTCTCAAGGTCTACTTCCTCGATGTCGGCCAGGGTGATTCTACATTGATGATATCCTCCACCGGCGAGGTGGTGATGATCGACTCCGGGCCGGATGAGAACCTGATCCTCCAAAAGTTAAAGGAACTGAAAATCTCCCACATCGACCTTCTCATCGCCTCCCACCCTCACGCTGATCACACCGCAGGAATGGATAAGGTTATCGATATTTATAAGCCCAGGGCATTTATTGATTCTGGGATCCCGCATACGACCAAAACCTACGAGAACCTTCTTCTTTCCCTTAAAAGGAATAACATCAAGTATTATCAGGCTACAGCTCGGAAAATATCACTCGGTCCCCTGCTCTTCTCTATCCTTCCGCCGGCGGATCCGCTGATTACAGAATCGGAGCTAAATAATAATTCGGCTGTGGTCAGGTTAGATTTTGGGAAGGTGTCAATCCTCTTCCCCCGGGGATATCGAGAAGGAACGAGAGAATCAGCTCGTAAGAATCGCTAAAGACCAGCTGGATGTCGATATCCTGAAAGTTCCCCACCATGGATCATCGACTGAGACCACCGTTAATTTTATCCAGGCGGTAAGTCCTCAAATTGCGGTGATTTTCTGCGAAAAAGGCAACAGTTATGGACATCCTCATCAAGAGACGATTGATGCTCTTCTCAATGCTGGGGTTCAGATTTATAGAACTGATCTGAATGGAACGATATTGGTTGAAACGAATGGGAATACCTATAAGGTGATACCGGAGGTGGGAGAGGCACGGGGACCGCCAGAGAAGCAGATCCAACAGGAACAATCGATAATACAAACTGACACAAATGCCGATAATACAGAATACAAATATGCGACTTCAGTGAACTCAGATGTATTCCACTATATTTCTTGCCACTATGTGAACAGGATCAAACCGAAAAATCTCATTCTTTTCCGTACAAGAGACGAGGCTATAAACTCCGGGAGAAGACCATGCAAGGTATGCCAGCCGTAAAAGGAGATTTCCTCATGGAAACTCGACCAATATTAAAAGATGAAAAGTCAATGGGGTTTCCTTGCGAACTTTGCTATGAAACAAACGGATTCGCTGATATTTGGGATAATGAATACTTAGACGTCTTTCCTCAAGATGATGAAGTAACCGACTTCACTTTTAAAGAAAGAATAATGTGAGAGGAATTTGGATTGGGGGGGATAATGACGATTTCGAAGAAGATAATTGTTAAAATGAGAAAGGATAGATAAGAAGGAAAAAGCCAAGGAAGAGAAATGGGGAGCTGTTTAAGACAATCTCTTATCTTTAAAGGAGAAGGATAAAGGTGAGTAGAGAATTGGAGAAATATGTATTTGAAGGTCCTTATGAATTGTCAAAATGGATTCCGCTTTCACTACCCGGTGTATATGCAACATATGTGCATCGTATAACATCTCCTTCTTGTGAACCATACGAGGGTCCCATATATATAGGAGAAACAAATAATTTAGCTGATAGGGGATTCCCAAGGTTACACGAAAAATATGAATCTTGGAACCAAATAGCAGGTAAGGATGATGTATTGTATATTTATTATTGTGATATGACTGATAGATCGGATTCATTAAGAAAAAGTATTGAAGCTGAGCTGATTAACCTATTTAATCCTATTTGTAACATAAAATTATAAATTTTTTTTGATCAATAATTGCTTATATAACAAAGGAGAGGGGATACAAATGTCTAAACGTAAACGTATCATGGTCCATCACGGCGACGATCCAAAGAAGCCGTGGGAAGTTAGGGAAGAAGGAAGTAAAGAACCACTTAAGACCACCACTACAAAAGATAAGGCAGTCCAGGTGGGGAGAAAAATAGCGAAAGGGACGGGGAATAGTCAATTAGTAATTTTTAAAAAGGATGGGAAGATTCAGGAAGAAAGAACGTATGTTGGAGATCCGTATCCACCGAAGGGATGAAAAATTTTAATAAAGGAGGTTTAAAAAATGACCATATCAAAAGAAACAAGGCAAAAACTTTATGAAAGAGCAAACGGACAATGTGAATGTACTATGAAGGAATGCTCACATCACACTGAAAGATGTTCTCATAAGCTCGGCCCCGAGTGGGATGCACATCACAAAGTAACTGATGGTCCTGACGATTTGGGTAATCTCATTGCTATGTGCGCTACCTGTCATAAAAATACACGTACCTGGGGAAAACGTTAATTGACAGAAAGAGGATAAAATGAAATGACAATATCGTCTCTTACTGAACGTATCAATTCGATTGACATTTCGGTACACTGTATCGCAAAAGGAGATCGTACCGAAATGACCATACTTCGTATAATCAATAAATTGAGTTGGTATTTTTTTATGAAGATGAAGTTACCCATCAGTGGGATCGACAACAAGGTTGAAGACATAATAGACAACTATTATTTAATTCCAGCGCTGAAAGAGTTTGATGATAAATTATCTAAAGGTGAATTCCAAATTGTCTCCTGGGATGAATATCAAAAGCAAAAAGCGTCTGCCCTTCCCATATAGTCAATGCCATGAAAAATTGATACACTGAATGAGGAACGAATGAAAGTTCGTGATGTTCTCAGATTACTGAAAGATAAAGGGTGGTATCTGGTTCATCAAAGGGGGAGTCATAAACAATTTAAACATCCTATAATCCCAGGCAAGGTTACAATCGCTGGTCACGATAATGATGATATTCCACCTGGTACATTAAATAACATTTTGATTCAAATGAAAGTTAAAGGGGGGATATAAGAATGCAATATTGGGTTGTCATTGAAAGGGGTAAAAATAATTATTCCGCCTATGCCCCTGATGTTCCCGGGTGTATTGCTACAGGGAGAACGATTGAAGAAATCAAAGAAGAATTTGGAAAAGCACTTAAATTTCATTTTGAGGGACTCGTTGAAGACGGAATTCCTATACCAATCCCACGTTATAAGCCACCTATTCACTGGAGAATGAGAAAAAGAATAAATCAATATTGCCATAGAGATAAGATCCCTTATGGCAAAGATTGCTACGTTCCTGTCTTCGCTTAATACATCCAGGATCACATGAAACTCGCTGTCATCTACGCCCGCTGTTCGACCGAAGAGCCAGCGGAACGAGGCTTGTCCATCGCTTCTCAACTTCAATCGTGTCGTGAGTGGTGCACCAAGAACGACCATTCCCTCATCAAAGAATACATTGATGAGGGACACTCCGGATCCACCACCAAGAATCGACCGGCCTTCATGGACATGATCTCCGATATCGAAAATAAACTCATCAAGATTGATACCGTCATCGTCTGGAGTTATTCCCGCTTCTCTCGGAGTCGCAGGGATTCCATCATCTACAAGTCCATCCTCAAAGTGAATAAGGCCAAACTCATATCCATCTCTGAACCCATGCCCGACGATAACATGTTTTCCGTCCTCCTGGAATCTTTGATCGAGGCGATCTGGGTGAGGAAAATCTTCATCGACTATGCCCACAGAAAGCGTTTAGCCGACATTATTAGCGAATTGAATCAGATGGGAGCGAAGACCAAGAATGGAAGGGATTTCTGCATCAACTCTCTCTACTCTATCCTCATCAATCCGGTCTATTCTGGGAAGTTGGTATGGAATCGGTATGCCAAATCCGGGTCCAAACTCAAAGACGAAAGCGAGTCTCTCAAGCAAGGCATATATTCGGTCATTGCAGAACTTTTTAAAATCGTTTACAGATAATGGGAAAGCAACTATCGAGCAGCATGATAAGGAGCTTTTACAGGTAGAGAAGAAAATCGGGAATATCCGAATGGCCATCGAGGACGGAATGTATTCGAGGGATTTGAAGGATAGAATGGAAGAGTTGGAATCTCAGAAGCAGGCCATCATTGAGGAAATAAAAAAGATTCAGCGATCGAAGGAAAAACTGGCGTACAGTGAAGAAGAGATAAGAGAACAATTGGCTTTGTTAAGGAAAGACATTGAGGATGAGGATTTAATCGTCAGGAAAAACGCTGCAAAGATAATTCTGCACAAGGTTACAGTCAACCGCAAAAAAGAGCTTCTAATCTACATTAATACCCTACAAGCGTACAGTTTAGTTGGTGCCGGGAGCGGGATTTGAACCCGCATGGGATTTCCCACACGCCCCTCAAACGTGCGTGTCTGCCAAGTTCCACCATCCCGGCATGCGAATGAATTATAGCAAGGTTTATGATGGGAGTCAATGAAAGGAAAGGGAGGAAGAAAAAAAATCGAAAGAAAGGAAGTTCCGTTCTTTTTTTTCTTCTCGTCTTTTTTAATCTCAGACCACAGGCTGATTTTCCGGGTAACCCCGACCAGCACGCTGGCGCCATCAAGGGATGAAAACCCGACTCCCGGTCCTTACCAACTCAACATCATTTTCCGGGTAGATAAGAATAGTATCTTCTAACACTATTTGGTATGATAAACAAAAATATCAAAAAAAACATCCCCATTTGTTCTGGGATATACGAGGAGAGAAACCGTGTTAGCAAAGATTCTCAGTGCTACAGCAGAAGGGATCGATGCCAAGTTGGTGGAAGTGGAAGTTGATGTGGGAGCGGGAATGCCGCATTTCAATATTGTAGGGCTCCCCGATACCGCAGTACAGGAAGCGCGGGAGCGAGTGAGGACTGCCCTTCGGAATTGTGGATTTTCTTTTCCTGCCCGAAGAGTGACGGTGAATCTGGCCCCAGCTTCTTTACGAAAGTGTGGGAGCGATTTTGATATGGCCATCGCGGTGGGGATTCTAGCCGCTACCGGAGTGGTTCCGCTTTCCATCGAGGAAACGGTGATGGTGGGGGAACTCTCGCTCTCCGGAGAGTTTCGTCCGGTGAACGGTATTCTTCCCATCGCTCACTCCTTGTCCAAGGATGATCGACCGTATCGCATGTTTCTTTCACATCACAATGCCCGGGAAGGAGCCATTGTGGAAGGCATCGAAATTTATGGGTTTCGCGATCTCATCCAGCTGGTGGATTTTTTGCGGGGGAAAAATCCCCTTTCTCCCACTACCATCGAGCGGGAGAAGCTCTTTTCCTATGCCAATCAGGACGAAGACTTCTCGGAGGTTCATGGTCAACGTCTCGGAAAAAGAGCATTGGAAATCGCCGCTGCCGGGGGTCATCACCTGTTGTTTGTAGGACCACCGGGTTCCGGAAAAACCATGCTGGCGAAACGTCTCCCCGGTATCCTTCCCTTGCTTACTTTAGAAGAAGCAATTGAGGTAACAAAAATTCACAGTGTTGCAGGATTGATCAGCGGAGATCGGCCGCTGGTGACTCAACGACCATTTCGTTCACCCCATCACACCATTTCGGACGTGGCTCTCGTCGGTGGAGGACAGTGGCCCAGGCCGGGGGAAATCAGCCTATCACATCACGGAGTGTTGTTTTTGGACGAAGCACTGGAGTTTAAGCGGAATGTGCTCGACGCTTTACGGGAACCTTTGGAGGAAGGACAGATCACCATTTCCCGCGCTGCCATGACCATGACCTATCCAGCCAAGTTTACCCTGGTGTGTTCGTGTAATCCCTGTCCTTGTGGGTACCTGGGGGATAACAAACGGTCCTGTACCTGTTCCACCGGCCAGATTCTTCGTTACCGAAGCCGGTTATCCGGACCTTTCTTAGACCGAATGGATTTACAGGTGGACATTCCCCGTCTGGATTTTTCTGACCTTTCTTCCAACACCTCCGAGGAGCCCTCCGGCGATGTCCGCGTCCGGGTTGAAAAAGCCCGCCAGATCCAACGTGACCGCTTCCCAGCAGAAGGGATAAGGGTGAATGGAGAGATGAGGGTACGCCATATCAAGCGTTTCTGTACTTCCACCCGGGAAGCAGACGAACTCTTGAAAAAATCCATTGAGCAACTAGCACTGAGTGCCCGGGCCTACCACCGAATATTGAAGGTCGCACGAACTATTGCGGATCTTTCGGGTGATGAAAAAATTGAGGTGGAACACGTGGCCGAAGCCATCCAGTACCGGACCCTGGACCGGAAGTACATGGAGTGGTGAGATGAAGGAATTAATCTACTGGGTAGCATTCAATCACCTGACTGGAATCGGACCGGTTCGTTTTCAGCGGCTCCTGGACACTTTCGGTACCGCTTCCGCTGGGTGGAACGCATCGGAAAAGGATCTGGAGAAGTGTCTCGGTCCCCAGGTGGGACAGTCCGTCGTGGGGGAACGAAATAGTCTGGATCCGGAAAAAATGGTTCAGAAGTATACTTCTGAGGGGATCGGTATGATTCCTATTACCGATGACCGGTATCCAGAACTCTTGAAAACTATTTCCCACCCCCCTTTCCTTCTCTATCAAAGAGGGGACTTCGATTTTCGTTCTCATGAGAAGTATGTGGCGATCGTGGGGACGCGCCGGGCCTCCCAGTATGGGAGGAAAGTGGTGCGCTTCCTTGCTCGAGAGCTCGCTCAGGAAGGGTGGGTGATCGTAAGTGGTCTGGCATTGGGGATCGATGGAGAGGCTCACCGGGGAGCGCTGGAGGGGGGAGGTCACACCATTGCAGTTTTGGGAACCGGGGTGGAAGTGGTTTACCCCGGGTCGCATCGAGGTTTAGCGCATGAAATTATCGACCGGGGTGGTGCCCTGGTAAGTGAGTTTGTTCCCTCCTGTGGACCCCAGAGGGAAAATTTCCCCGTTCGGAATCGGATCATTAGCGGTCTCTCACTGGGTGTTCTGGTAGCCGAAGCACCTCGGAAGAGTGGCGCCCTCATCACCACTGATTTTGCTTTAGAACAGGGGCGGGAAGTGATGGCGGTACCCGGTTCCATCTTTTCTCCGGCCAGTGAAGGAACCAACCAGTTGATTGCCCAGGGAGCGAAATTGGTTCAGAACATCGAGGATGTGGTGGAAGCCCTGGGTTTTTTGAGTGGAAAGAAATCTTTTACTGTTTCCACTCCCCCGGTGGAGGAATTAAACGAAGAAGAAAAAGAACTGTTTTCTTTTCTCGATTACCCTGGATTGTATACCGAAGAATTTCTCCAAAAGTGTGGATGGGAGCCAGGACGGTTCTATCGGGTCCTTCTTTCTCTGGAGATGAAAAAAGTTGTTCAAACAGGTCCCGGTGGAAAAATTTGTTTGAGTTGACAGTATTAGACTCATTTGATATAACATAACTGTAAATATGAAGGGGTATGAGAATTCATCGGGGAGTAGCGCAGCTTGGGAGCGCACTCGCTTGGGGTGCGAGTGGTCGGCGGTTCAAATCCGCTCTCCCCGACCAGCGTTTTTTAATCCAGCCTTCTCTTCTTTTTGCAAGTGAATGAGTGCAACAAAGGAGGATTCCAAATTGCATACTCAGCAGCTTTTTAGTCTCAAAAATGAAGTTGCCATCGTCACCGGGGGTGGACAAGGCCTGGGTGAACAGATGGCGACGGGCCTTGCCGAAGCAGGAGCACACGTGATCATCGCCGATATGAATTTGGCGAATGCTGAAAAAGTAGCCAGTAACCTCCGATCGCTGGGTATCGAATCATTCGGTTTCCAGGTTGATGTGACGAAGAAAGAAATGATCGATATTATGGTGCGGGCGGTGATCGACCGCTTCGGGAAAATCGATGTCCTGGTCACTTCGGCGGGAATCGGGCAATGGGTCCCGGCAGAAGACATGCCAGAGGACGACTGGAAACGGGTCATTGATGTGAATTTAAATGGAACGTTCCTCTGCTGTCAGGTGGTCGGACGGGAAATGATTAAAAAAGAAAAAGGCAGTATCATTACCATTTCATCCATGTCCGGTATGGTCGCCAATACCCCCCAGACCCAGTCCCACTATAATGCTTCCAAAGGGGGCGTCATCATGCTGGTGAAGTCTCTTGCCTCCGAATGGGCTCCGTATCACATTCGGGTCAATACCATTGCTCCCGGATACATGGAGACCCAGCTAGTCACTGACCTCTTGAAAAGACTTCCCGAGTATGCCGAAGCCTGGTCAAAATTGGTGCCATTCAAGCGCTTTGGTCAACCGGAAGAAATAAAAGGTCCTTGTGTATTTTTAGCATCCAACGCTTCTTCTTATATTACCGGAAGCGTTTTAGTGATGGATGGAGGATATACCATCTGGTAATGGGATAAGGAGGTGAGGAGAGAGTAAAAGATAGGATTTTGTTTGGTAGGAGGTTTTTTTCGCAAAATTTTGATACTTTTTTTGATAAGGAGGGAATATTCTTGAAAAAGGTCATATTTTTGTTGGCTATTATTGCGGTTTTAACGTTTGCCCTGGCGGCATATGCAGAAGACTATGTCAAGAACCCGGAATGGTGGACAAAGGCTGGAGAACCATATAAAGGAGTTACCATTAAGGGTATAACTGAAAGTACTCCCCCCGCTCGAGCCATCAAGCAAATTGCTGCCCCGCTCTTCGAGAAGCTTACTGGAATTAAAGTGGAATTTGAACTCACCTCCTGGGATGAAATGTACAACAAATCCATCCAGGACATTCAATCCAATGCCGGAATTTACGACATGATCTACACCGAAGGTGATATTTCCTACGCCTATATCACTCAGAAATGGATCACGGATCTCACTCCATTTGTCAATAATCCCAAGATCACCGAACCAAATCTGGATCTCCCCGATTTTCTCCCCAGCTTCATCAAGATTTTCAAGGATCTCAGTGGTAACCTCTTCGGTCTTCCTTCCGAAGCCTTCTTGAAATCCTATGTCTATCGGAAGGACCTCTTTGACGATCCGGAAATTCAGAAGGCCTTCCAGGCAAAATACAACAAAGACCTGAAGGTCCCGGCCACCTGGGATGAATACACCGATATTGCCAAGTTCTTCACCGCCTACGGCAAGGAGAAGGGAATCGAGCTCTACGGTCATATCGCCCAGGCTAAGACTCACCCCTGTGTGGCGTATGAAATGTGCGAAACGATTTGGCCATCCTGGGGAGTGTACAATTGGGGTCTCAATCTGGAGAAAATGAGAGCCACCGTGGCAAACGGGGGAACCCTCAACGGCGACACTGCAAAAAAGGCTTTCGCCTGGTACATCGATATGCTTCAGTACGCTCCTCCCGGGGTAAAGACCTATACCTGGGATGAAGTGGCAGCTACCTTTGGTGCCGGGAAAGTGGCCCAGGGTGTCATTTACCTGGAAAACCTCGGCTGGTGGGAAGATCCGGCCCAATCCCAAGTGGCAGGAAAACTGGGGGTAGCCATTTCTCCGACCCAACCGGGTGTTCTTGATGAAGCCAAGGC
The DNA here is from genome assembly GCA_026390275.1 of Candidatus Atribacteria bacterium. Lineage (GTDB taxonomy): Bacteria > Atribacterota > Atribacteria > Atribacterales > Atribacteraceae > JAPLGF01. Next base: position 369 of record JAPLGF010000064.1, on the reverse strand, counting down.
TGGTAAGGGCTATATCGGCTACTATGACGGTGCTGCCTTCACCATTCCAGTTTCCTCCAAGAACAAAGAAGCGGCCTGGCTGTTCATTCAGTTCCTGGCCCGGAAAGAGTGGCAGGGCGAATTTGCCAAGTTAGCCACCCGAGTGGTAAGAACTTCGACTTTTGATGATCCGATCGTCAAGGAGCTCGACCCGAAATTTGGTGGATACTTCACTCTCATGAAGAGTGAAGGCAACCATTATTCTCCGTCTCCGAATCTTGCCATGCATCGTCCTTTGAACGAACTCTATCTCAAATGGGTGACAAAGGCAGTAGCTGGCGAAGTAAAAGCAGATGAAGCACTGGACAACTTAGCTAAAGAAATCGATGC
>JAPLGF010000232.1 GCA_026390275.1 Candidatus Atribacteria bacterium | reverse complement strand
TTGAGCTCGAAAACGTCTCAATTCCTCAGAATGACAAAAGTCAAAAAGTTGTCACCCCCTCACCCCCACTCCCTCGAGCGCCTCCTTCAGCTTCTTCAAAGCCCGGTCGCGATAGGTGCGGACACTGCTCCGGGTAAGGTGGAGTTCATCAGCAGCCTCCCGCTCCGAATACTGGTCGAAAAAGAGGCAGTAAATGACCTCCCGTTCCTGATGGGTGAGAATGTGGAGAGGGAGATGAATATAGCGCCGCTGCTGTGGTTTCGGGAGAGAAAGCCGCTCCAGCTCTTCAGGAAGGAGCGACCGGCACCTCTCCCAGGGATTGGCTCGATACACCCCCAATCCCTCCCGGGAGAGAAACCGTTGGTAGAATTCGAATAGCTCTTCTTTGGTTTGATCGCTCATGGGGATGAAGTCACCACTGGGAGAAATTCTACCGAATAGGCCAGGCATAAGCCCAGGGCATCGGCTTCGTGGGTGGAGGTGGTTCAATATCCCCGAGCGGTGAGAGCGTTTACCACTTCCCGTTTCTTCATCCATCCTTTTCCAAACAAAACCTTTTTCCAGTGGGTCGGCGGGGAAAAATGACAGGAAACCTGGTTTCTTTCGGTGACCGCCCGGACGATCCCGATAGCCTGCTGATGAGCGAAGGCAGTTGAATTCACAAAAGTCCCTTCACAAACCACCACCTGGGGATTATGCTCGATGATCAAATTGGTCAAAGTGTCATACAGAAACGAGTAGGGAGTTGGTTCATATCGCAACGGAAAGGTTGCCAATAGAAGAACAGCGCTATTGTCGACAACGGCTACTCCCCAGGCCTGGATGCCAGGATCGATGCCCAGCAGCTTCATCTACGCCCCCTCGATCCGCCAGATCTGAAAGGCGTTGATCTTGGTGGTATACTGTTTTTTCCCGTCCTTCTCAAAGCCGTCCCAGTCGATTTCTCCTTCGATGAGGATATCCTCCCCAATCTTCCAATTCTCGACCTTCTCTGCCAATTTCTCGGCGATGGCTCCTCCTACTCTGACCGGAATGAACACCGTCCCGTTCTTGGTATCACCTTTGAGGAAGAGGTTCACGACCGGACTTTTGGTGTCATCGAACATACGGAACACCCGGGGATTCTTCACCAATTCCCCCTGAAACCGCACCTGATTTTCCCGCTTCTTTTTGCTTTCTTCCATTTTATTTTCCTCCTTTCATGTCTTTGAAATTATTTCAGGTTGTACCTTTCTATTTGTTGTCATCCTGAAATCCTTTTTAAAATTCCCCTCACTCGGAGGGGTGGCGCCGGGGAGGGTGCCCCTCGTTATGTATACCTTACAAAAGAAAAAAGGATGAGATTGCCACGTCGCAAAAGACGCTCCTCGCAATGACAGAATGGTGATGAGATCCTCACGCCTTCAAAAAACCAGGGCTCAGAATGACAGAAAAAAGGGCCCCCTTCATCCCCCTAACTTCACCCGCACCTGTTCCTCCTCTCGATCCCGCAAGTTTTCCCCTTCCAGAAGGGTGATCACCGAAACCGCCCGCAGCCGGTCGATGATACGGTAGAATCCGGCTCGCTCCCATCGGGCAGTCATCTCCTCCGGAGTAAGGTCGCAGGCAATGAGAATCGGTTTCAAGTCGTTCACCCGGCTCAAAATCACCCGCTGCCCACTCATCATGGCAAATTCGGTTTCCCCTTCCGCCCCCCAATCATCCAGCAGGACAAAATCATCCTGCCTCATTCGCTCCTCGAGGGTGTCGAAGTTTCCCTCTTCATCAGCTCTGGTTTTTTTCATGAACATGATCGCCGGTATTTCCGGCATTTCCGCAGTGAGGGCTGAATACCCCTGGCGCAGAGCGGCTTTCAGGATGCAGGCAAGAAGCGAGGATTTTCCCACTCCATTACTTCCAAAGAGACAAAACCCGATCCCGTTTTCCAGAGCCGCCGGCAGGCGCCCGACATAGTGCCTGGCCTCCTGATAGCTGGCGGTTTTCTGAAGTGATTCAGGAAGTGTCTCAAACTCCACTTTCCAGAACCGCTTGCCGATCCGCGCCCGCTTCATGTTCAATTTCCATCGGGTATCCTCCTCATGAACACAGATCCCAAAACGTTCCGGAGAGGAGTAATCAGGACAACTGCCATAGTGCTGGCATTGGTTTCGTTGGTTTGCTGCCCGGGGTGTCGACCTGGGAATCGTTCCGGAACAGGAACTCCGGGGTGGCATAGACCTTTTCTTTATCGTTATTCCCGCAGTGAAAGGAGGACCGGCGGAGATTGACCATGGCTTCTTTGAGTTCTTCTCCGGTAAAGGATTTAAGACGTGCCCGGATTTGGCACTCTCGTTCCCGGGTAAACCTGAGCTTTCCTTTCCATAATCCATCAAATTGCTGGTTATAGAAATCGAGGATGGTTTGAGCCTGGTTTTGGATTTGATCTTTTTTGAAATGATTTCTCTCCCCTTGTAAAACCGAAAGCGGTTCGGCGCCAGCCGAAAAGGTTTCCCCTCCCCCCTGGCATCCCCTTTCCTCTTCCTGTTCTTTTTCTTCTTCTATTTCTATTTCTCTTTCTTTTTGGAAGATAGGTGTAAGAATAGTGTAAGAAACTTTTTGGGCTTCCGGAAGAAACGGTGAAGAAGGTGGTGGTGGAGTAGCGCTGAATGGTTCTTCTATAGGGGTGGGGATTGATTCATCCT
>JAPLGF010000227.1 GCA_026390275.1 Candidatus Atribacteria bacterium | reverse complement strand
GTGTCCTATAGTCCGTTGCAAAGCAAAGACATTCCCTCCATTCCTTAAGTATAACAGAACGAAGGAATGACGAAGGGAGTAGGGGGTGATTGAACAGCCAATCCGGTGACTGTATCCCTTCAATCGATGAGCCCAGGAGGTTTTCAGCATAGGTTTTCCCTCATAAGAGCAGAAGACTGGAACGGTGTCATTCCAGGTGGTAAGACGAGCCCTTAATAACTTTTGAATATAGGTGACAGTGAGCGCGGATATAGGGAGAGTCCGGGTGACTTTGGTTTTAGCCACTTCTCCTCTGATGGTGACTTCCAGCCCCGGGAGATTGATATCCCGAGGTAATAATGACAGCGATTCACCTGGCCGGGTTCCAGTATCGAGGGTGAATAATATGAGACAGTAATCCCGCAGCCCGGTGAAGGTCTTCTTATCGGGAAGCTTGAGGAGCAAGGTTAAGACCTCCTCGGAAATGTTTCTTGCTTTCCCTTCGTCTTTCCTCAGTGGGAAGTCAACCGGGTTCTTGGGAATGATTCCTTCCCGTACCAGGTAGGAGAAGAAGCATTTCAGATATTTACGTCTGATATTGAAAGTGGCGGGTGCAATATCGGAAACGGCAAAATACCTTGAGACACCATGGCATAGTTGGTGGTAATCCTCCAGGCAATCTGGCGAGGTTTTAAAAAAGCGATGGATATTTTTCTGATAATCAATAATGGTCCTTTCTCTCAGTCCTTGTATTCGTTTCGAAGTGACAAATTCCGAAAGATATTCTTCCCAGGTTGAGACAGTAACAAGTTTTAAGGTTCTTCCCATTTAAAATCCCCTCCTCAAGAGCAACGGACTCGGGGTTTTTTAAGGGGAAAATGAAGAAGTGGGAAGTTGAATTTTTGGCTTTATGGTACGTTCTGGCGCGCCTGGAGGGAGTTGAACCCCCAACCTTCGGATCCGAAGTCCGCGGCTCTGTCCATTGAGCTACAGGCGCACCATTTGATCTTGCGATGGTCATTATAGTGGATTTTCTGAATGCTCGTCAATCGAGGGAAAAAAAGAAGGAATGAGAGGGGACAATGGTGGGGAATGTCTTTTTCAATTCCACATCTTTTCATGGCATTTTCCGGGTAGCAATGGCCGGTGTTCTGATATACTACGGTAAAATTTTCGCTGATGGGCAACTTTTCTACCAGAATAGTATATTTGTAGATGAAGTCCTGGGAAATCAGCCCAGGGCGTAACAGGGAAGAGATGATTGTCTGCTGGGAGGAAAAAAGATGAGCCGGAATCCGCTGGAACTTTTTCATAAAGAGTGTCCCGAGCTGGCGAAACAATACGAGGAGCTGGTGGATGCGCAGAAGTCGCTTCCGGGACTGGATCCGAAAACCAAGCAGCTGGTGAATATCGCTATCCAGACTGCGAACCGGAACCCCCGGGGGGTGAAATTCCACGCTCTCATGGCCAGGAACCTCGGAGCCACGCGCGAGGAAGTGGTCGGTGCAGTGGTGATGAACCTGCACCTCACCGGTCTCGCCTCGGTCCTCGACTGTCTCCCTTCTGCCATCGAGGCGTATGAGGGGACAGGGGAAAAAATGTGAGCAGTGAGAAGTGAGAAAATTACCTTACCGTTCCCTCCGGAAGAAGAAGTGCTTCACCACTTCCGCGCTCGCGATGTAGAGGGCGACGATACCGATGAGGACGAAGGTGGCCCAGACGGGGATGGAGACGAAACCGAAAAAGCGGCCGAGGGGGGTAAAGGGGATGAAAAGGGTGACACCGCAGATGAGGAGATTGGCGGTGAGGAGGGTGGTGCTGGGCTGGCTTTGGTAAAAGGGTTGGTGAGTGCGGATGACCAGGGCGATGAGACAGGCGGAGATGACCGATTCAATGAACCAGCCGGTGCGGAAAATGGCGGTGTCAGCATGGAAAAAATGCCGGAGTACGAAAAAGGTCAAGAAGTCGAAGGCAGAACTCAGGATCCCGAAGGTCAGCATGAAGCGCCGGATGAAGGCGATATCCCATTTCCGGGGTTTCATGAGGATGGAAGGGTCGACCTGATCCGTGGCGATGGTCATTTCCGGAAAGTCGGTAAAAAGATTCAGTAAGAGAATTTGCCCGGGCAGCAGGGGGAGGAACGGGAGGAAAAGCGAACCGCCTGCCATGCTGAACATGTTCCCAAAATTGGCACTGGTGGCCATAAAGACGTATTTCAGGGTATTGGCGAAGGTCTTTCTTCCCTCTTCGATTCCGGTGAGGAGAACAGCGAGATCCTTCTCCAGGAGGACGATATCGGCCGCTTCCCGGGCCACGGCCACGGCTCCCTCCACTGAGATGCCCACATCGGCAATGTGGAGGGCTGATGCGTCGTTAATGCCATCACCCATATATCCCACCACGTTTCCCGCTTTTCGCAGGGAGAGGATGATGCGTTCTTTCTGGTTGGGATCCACCTCGGCGAAGACATCGATCTCGTTTACGGTGTGCAACAGGGCTTCATCACTCATCCGGGTGAGGTCCTTCCCGGTCATCACCCGGGGTTGGGGGAAACCGATTTCCTGAACAATGTGGGTGGCCACTTTTTCATTATCACCGGTGATGACTTTGAGGGTTACTCCCCGATCGTGCAAACGCTGGATGGTTTCCTGGATGTGTTCCCGGGGTGGATCTTCGAACAGCAGGAATCCCAAAAACGTCATTCCCTGCTCGTCATGGCGGGTGATGCTGGTCTTCTGCTCCACTTTCCGGTAGGCGACAACCAAAACGCGCTTTCCCAGTTCGCTGGCATGGGTATACTGCGTCTCGATTTTTCCCCGTTCTTCCTCGATGGGCACGGTGGTTCCATTTGAGCGCTCGGCGGAGAGGCAGATTTCTAAGATGGTGGAATAGGATCCCTTGGTGATGAGAAGCGACTCCCCTTTTTCGGAAACCAGGACACTCAACCGTTTGCGGATAAAGTCATAAGGAATTTCATCCAGCTTTTGCACCTCGGTGAGATCGATCATCCGGGAATTCCGCAGGGCATCGTCGATGGGGTTGGAGAACCCGCTCTCGAAGACGGCATTAATATAGGCATAGCGAAAGAGCTTTTCGTTCGGTATTCCATCACTATCTACGGCCAACTCTAAGCGGACTTTTCCTTCGGTGAGGGTTCCGGTCTTGTCGGAACAGAGGATGTTCATGCTCCCAAAATTTTCCATGGAGGACAGGCGTTTCACCACCACCTTTTTTTTTGCCATCTCCTGGGCTCCCCGGGCTAAATTGATACTGATGATGGCGGGAAGGAGCTGGGGGGTGAGTCCCACGGCTAAGGCGAGCGTGAAGAAAAAAGATTCGAAGAATGGTCGGGAAAAGAAGATGTTGATGGAGAAGATGATGAAGACCAGGAAGAGAGTCACTTCCATGAGGAGATATCCGAATCGCCGTACTCCCCGCTCGAATTCGGTTTCCGGTGGTCGGAGCTGGAGCTGGCGGGAGATTTTTCCGAACTCGGTCTCGATCCCCGTCTTTACCACCACTGCCATGCCGTATCCACTCTGGGGGTGGGTCCCCATATAGAGGACGTTGGTTCTTTTAGAAAGAGGAGTATCCGCCGAAAGAACTCCGGTGCTCTTCTCCACCGGGAAGGTTTCTCCCGTCAAAACTGCTTCATCGACAAAGAGATCCTTGGACTGAAGAATGAAACAATCTCCGGGAATGAAATCCCCGGCATTGATAAGGACAATGTCACCGGGAACGATCTGTTCCACCGGAACTTCTTCCGGTTTTCCCTCGCTGAGGATCCGGGACCGCACCTCCACCATTTCCAGCAACTTCTCGACCGACTGGCTGGCTTTATGCTCCTGCCAGAACCCCAGAATCCCACTCACGAACAAGATGAGGAAGATGATGAGGGCATCGGTGGGATCCTGGAGAAAGAACGACAACGCGGCCGTGAACAGCAGGAGCAGAATGATAGGACTTTTGAACTGTGCCAGGAAGAGTTCAAGGGTGTTCCTTTCCTTCCGGGTTCTCAACACATTCTCCCCATACTCGGAAAGTCGCTTCTCGGCCTCTTGCTGTGACAGCCCGGACACGTTCGTCTCTAAGCTCCCCAGCACTTTTTCCGCGGTCATGCTCCAGTACCCATCAGGTAACGGACTCCGCACCATGGCAGATCCCTCCTCTCTTACCGGTATTGTACACTGAAAATACAGTGACGAGTAACTTCACTGTTTCTTTCCAAACATTAATCTCTTTCTAAGGCGATTATAAGGAAAGGGGCCTAGACTGTTCACAGAAATAACAAACGAAGGAGATGGAAAACATGAAAAAAACATGGAAGGTTCTGATACTGGTGACGATTCTTGTTCTCGTTCTGGGGAGTTATGCGCTGGCCCGGGGTATGGGCAGGAATTATGGACGGGAGTTGACCGGGAAGACAGAGGAAATCAAGGGGACGATTCAGAGTGTGGATATCATCCCTCCCCAGGCGGAGCTCCTGGTGAATGTGAATGGGAAAGTGGTGGACGTAAAACTGGGTCCGGTTGGACAGTATCAAGCGCAGGACTTTTCGGTGAATGCTTCGATTACTCTCCAGGGTGAATACGTGAAAGACAAGGTGTTCATCCCCTATTCACTCAACGTCAATGGGAAGGTCTATCAGCTGCGCGATGTGAATGGGAAACCGGTATGGGCAGGAAATGGGAGTGAGACTGGAAAAGGACAGCAGAACGGTGACGGGTCCTGCTCCGGCGATTGTGACGGATGTGACAATAACCAGAATCAGCAGGGAAATTGTGGTGGAGGATGCAGACAGGGTGGTGGCATGATGGGTTGCGGGATGCATCAGAACCAGAATAAACCCGGTGGGGGATGCGGTCGGTAAAAATTCTTTTACTATTAATAAATAATGAATGGTCAATAGACCATTCATTATTTATTTTTCCTTACTCTTTCACTATTTCCCGGGCGACGTGTTCGTCGGTGACCAGGACGTGGATGTGGCCGCCGCGGAGTACGGCGGTAATGATGTCTTTTTTCCAGAGACAACCAGCGATACCGATGACCAGGTTGGTTTGCTTCAATTGTTCAAGAGAGATGCCCACCACTCGCTTGCTGAAGTAAGAGTTGTAGAGGGTGCCGTCCTGGCGGAGGAGATGAAAGGCGATCTCCCCCACCGCCTGGGTCACCCCCAGAGCAGAAAACAGGTACTCATTCTTGTGATAAAAATCCGGGATCAACGACCCCTTGAACAGTGCCTTTCCCATGCTTAGAACGGCGACGTTCATTTTCTTCCAGAGTTCGGTGACGATTTTGAGGTTGTTGTCGGACAGAAGTTGCTTGGCGATATCCTCGTGGTCCACGATGGCGGGAGCATAAAATGGGACGGCGATGCCCCCGGCTTTTTCGGCAAACCGGCGGGTCATCTCGTTGGTCTGGTATTCCGAAGGAACATTACTCACTCCTCCCACCAAGGGGACGGCGGTGATGCTGATCTTGTGATCCGGATCGAAGTAGCGAAGGACTTCGGAGAGGGTGTAGCCCCAGCCCAGCCCGACGACGTTGGTATCAATTAAGATGTTCTCTAAATACCGGGCTGTTGCCCGACCGATGTTCTTCCGCACCATGTTCTCATCATCGAGAGGGCTCCCGACGACGATGGCTTTTTTCAGGTGGTAGCGACTTTCCAGTTTCTTTTCGATGGTTTCGAAGGAACCGAAGGGATTGATGACCCGGATCTGTACCAGTCCTTCGCTCCGGGCGTTGTCCAGCAGTCGTTGGACTTGTTGGCGGGAGATCCCCATTTCATCGGAAATCTGCTGTTGGGTTCTTTCTTCTTCGTAATACAACCGGGCGATCTGGTACATGAGCTGATTCTTATCATATTTATTCTTTTCCCGTTCGATCACCAGAACATCACCCGCCTGTTTTCGCACTGGCATGTTTCCGAACTGGGTTGATCCGCGATGGGATCAAAATACCGGTTAAAAGACTTTTTTTCGGCCACTGACTGGTACAGAGCTTCGATGGCATAGTATCCCCAGTACCAGAACCGGATCGGGGCGTAATTTTTGATGAAACCCCGATTAAGAAAGTCCAAGTCCGCCGGGAGGCGTCCGGAAGCGATGTTCATGAGGGTTCCGGCCTCCGTCAGCTTTTTCCAGGTGGGCATGGCATCTACCCGGGAGAAAGGCCAGGCATCGGTGAAGTACCATCCATTCAAATCGGGGTGTTTCCGCAAGGCATCCTCCACGGCCTGGGCGGAGCTGATCGCATCGATCTGCCCGTTTACCGAAGTGATCACGCGCAGATCGGGATAATCCTGGAGAACATCCGTGAAACCTCTCATCCGTTCCGTGGTGACCTCATTTTTGGGATCACCGGTGAGGACGGCAATCCGGCCACTCGGTCCCAAAAAACGCTGGCTGGCGGGACAATCGATATCCCAGCACAGGACCGGGATGCCAGCCTGAACCGCCTGATCGATGACCCCGGTGAGGGAGTTTCGTTCACCGGAGGCGACCGCGATCCCATTCACTTTTTTTGCGATCAGCTCCCGGATGATCTGTTCCTGTTGCGCCGGCTCCATTGTCTCAGAACCGACATAGAGAACCTTGATTTCATCGCCATTTCTCTCTTTTATCTCTTGGGCTTTGGCCAGTGCGGCATCCCGTCCGAGATAGTACACCGGATTACTGACCGGGGGCGGAACCCAGGCGAAAGTGTACACCCGGGCACAGACATTTTTCGGGAAAATAAAAAAAACAAGCACCTTGATGATGACAAAAAATAAAGTACCAACTCTTTTCCCGTTTATCACTTCAGGTCGACAGGTCATGTCTCAGGAATCCCCCTGGATTGATTGCCCGGTAGTGGGTATGACAGAATTGCCTGTGGCTCAGACGGTGATTTCCGGGAGTACCCGTCGCAGGCACAGGAGACTTTGCTGGATCCAGCGTTCCGGATCATCGACCACGATATTCGGATCACCCATCTCAATTGCCGCCACGGCGACTTCCTCGTACTTCTGGCAGGTTTCTTCGATTCCCAGTTCGATGGTCTGATCAACGTAAGCCCGGAAGTCAGCCACTCCACTCCCGATGATGCTGTTGGTGTGTTCAAAGGAACTGGTTTCACTGATATGAACATGAAGAATCCGGTCTTTAAATTTGTTAAGGATATGAGGAGCTTCCCGGGTGATGCACAGATGTCCAATATCGACGTTCGGGAACACATTGGGCATCTGAATGTCCTCCAGAAAGCGGGCCATCTTCTCCATGTTGTTCACCACAAAAAAGACATGGGGGTCCATTTCCAGACTGATGAGAATCCCCTGCCCTTTTGCCCACTCCGCATACTTGTGAATCATCTCGACGGAGTTGATCCAGGACTGTGCTTTCAACAGGGAGACGTCATAGATCCCTCCCCCCCAGCACACCAGTACCTGTTTCCCACCCAACAAGAGCTGGAGATCCGCACATTTTTTCATATAGTCCATGGTTTTTTTCTTGATCACCGAATCTGGTGAGGCGATATCCCGGGTACCGATCATCAGGAGTTGTGAAGACACCAACCCCAGATCTTTAAACTGGTTCAAAAAATTTTTCTTTTCCCCGGCTGTCATCCGGGTGGGGTCCAGGGAGTTATATGCGACCACATCGACATACTGAAACCCCAGGTTTTTCACACTTTCCAGTGTTTTCTGGAAAGGATATTTTGCCAATTCGTAGAGAAAGGTATTGATTCCCAGTTTCATGACCTGATCTCCTTTAAAAGAATGTTAATTTATTGAACTGTGGAACGATTGATCTGTTGAAATCTCATTTTTTTACTTGATAGCCCCAAAGGTGAGTCCTCGTACGATATAGCGTTGGATGAACATGGCAAAAATGGCGGGGGGAAGAATGGCTAAGACGGATCGGACGCCGAGGACCCCGAACTGAATGCCCTGCGTATGGCGGGAACCGGCCACCAGCAAGGGAATGGTGGTGGCATTATCGTAACTCAAAGTCAGGGCGAAGACGAACTCATTCCAGGAGAAGGAAAAACAAAGGATGGCGGCGGAAACCACGGCCGGAGCACAGAGGGGAAGGACGACTTTCCACAGGGCATGCAACCGGGAGCAGCCATCTACCATGGCGGATTCTTCGATATCCACCGGGACCCCCATGAAAACATCCCGCATGAGCAGAGTGGCGATGGGGATGTTGAAGGTGGTGTGTGCCAGGATCAAAGAAAGGGGAGTATCCAGGATATGCAGGAATTGCATCATGATGAAGATGGGGATGACGACCACCACCGGTGGGATAAAAATTTGTGAGAGGATCCACATATTGATGTCACTATTTTTTACCCGGTAGAAACGGAAACGGGACAGGCTATACCCGGCCAATCCTCCAATCAACAAGGCAATGGCCGTACTGAAAACCGCGATGACCAGACTGTTAGTCATGTCACGCCGCAATTCCTCACCAGCCAGGGTAAACTCCCTTTGCCAACTGATGATGGTTGGCTTATAGGTCACAAAGGGAATCACCGTGGGTTTCAAAGAATCTGCCGGTTCCTTGAACGACGTGGATACAGCCCAGAAAATGGGAAAAATGGAAATAATAACCGCGAGATAAATGAGTATTTTTGATCCCATGTTTTTTTTTGTTTTCACTTGGTATTCCCCTTCTTACTCAAAAGTACCCGATGTCTGTTTTGAATGTACTGTTTGTTGATTTAAGAAAGATCATTCCGGCCGTCATCTTCCTGGATCTGGTTGAGGCAAACCAGGGAGATGACGGCCATCCTCAACGTTAAATGTTTATCCGAGCAGCGACTTGACTCCCTCAATGATGTTTTTTACCCCCGGTACGACCTGTCTTTCTAAATCCTTATCGTACGGGATGCCAGTACGGATCCCGGCCAGTCTCAGCACCGGTTTCTTCAGGCTTACAAAGCAATGCTCCATCACCACGCTGGCAACTTCTCCACTCCACCCACCGGCGGCGGGAGCTTCCGTCACCACCATGCAGCGTCCGGTTTTGTGTACCGAACGGGCAATGCTTTCTTCATCCAGGGGGTAAAGGGTGCGGGGATCGATCACTTCGCACTCGATCCCCTCCCGGTTCAGTTCCTGGGCAGCAGAAAGGGCATGATCCACCATCCAGCCGGTGGCCACGATGGAGACATCACTTCCGGCTCGTTTTACATCGGCTACTCCCAGGGGAATGAGGTAATCTTCCACCGGAACGGCCATTTTGTCATTCAGAACTCCCTTGGGGTAGATGAAGATGACCGGGTTATCATCGCGAATCGAGGCTTTCAGGAGACCCTTGGCATCGTAGGGACTCGATGGCATCACGGTCACGAGACCCGGAACGTTGACAAACCAGTTTTCAAAGCTCTGGGAATGCTGGGAAGAGTTCCGCAGACCCACTCCCCCGTTGGTGATCAGTACCATGGGGACCTTGACTTTTCCTCCGGAGAGCTGGTGCCATTTTGCACCGTGGTTGATGATCTGATCCATGGCAATCGAGATGAAATCGATGTACATGATTTCGATGACCGGTCGAAGTCCAGAGGCAGCCGCTCCACACCCACATCCGGCAATCGCCGCTTCTGAAATGGGAGTATCCATCACCCGGTCGCGACCGAAGGTATCAACGAACCCCCGGGTGAATCCGTAGAGGTTTCCCCACACTCCCACGTCGATTCCCATAATGATAACGGACTCATCCCGTTTCATTTCTTCCTGGAGTGCTTCCCGAATGGCTTCTTTAAAAGTGATTTCCCGTTTTTCCATCATGCTTTCCTCCCCGCTACCGGCACCATCACATTGCTGATGGCGTATTCTAAGGTCGGTTTGGGTTGCTCCAATGCCCAGGCTTCATCCCGGGCAATTTGCTGGGCGATCTCTTCTTCCACCGCCTTCAGTTGGGCATCGGTATATCCCCAGTTTTCCACCAGGTTCTTCCGGCACTGGATGAGCGGGTCTTTTTTTTTGCCACCA
>JAPLGF010000223.1 GCA_026390275.1 Candidatus Atribacteria bacterium | reverse complement strand
AGACCGGATTGAGGTTAAGGTATAAACAGTTGATTCAGTATTGTTTTTTTAAAATTCATGTCAAAATTCAATGTCTCAAGACCTGACCTCCAGGGAATAGGAGTAATAAAATAAAAAAGGAAGAAATAATTGCAGAACTAAAAAAGCACAAAGATGAAGTAGAAAACACCTATCATGCCAAAATATTGGGAATATTTGGATCCTACGCCCGTGGTGAAGCATCTCAAGAGAGCGATATCGATGTATTAGTGGATTTCAATGATAAAGTGGATCTTTTTGATTTGGTGGAACTGAGCATTTTTCTTGAAGAAAAAATAGGGTGGAAGGTCGACATTGTTGCACATGACACCATTCATTCCAAACTAAAAAGCCAAATTGTAGCGGAGACCATCTATTTATGAGGGATTTTACGCTTTTTCTTGAGGAAATAGTTGAAGCGATGCCAGAGATTGAGGAATTTACCGAGGGGATGAAACTATCTGAATTTATTCACGACCGAAAAACCCAAAAAGCAGTTATTGCAGACTATGAAATTATTGGCGAAGCTGCTAAAAATATCCCGGAAGAACAGATTTCCAACTGATACATTCGGGAACGACGGATTGGTTAAGGTGGGGGCGTTTATCTATTGCACTGTCCGAAGGGATGAAATTCCGGGGAATTGAGTAAAAAAACAGCTCAATTCCCCGGAATGGTGGGTTTTAGTTGTTCCTTTCTCCCCAGTTCCACCAGGTTCGATTGAATCACTTTAATCGATCACCGTTGTTATTTCCCCAAGCTATGGATATACAATCCACTAAAGAAAGAAATCACACCGAAAAGCAAAGCATAGATACCGATGATTGATGCGATCAGCAGGACTCCTAACAGGGGGCGGGATAGAATGATGGCGCCAAATAAAATGGAAACGATCCCATTGAGGATGATCAACCATTTACCCGGATTGGGAATGGCTTTATAAAACTGTATGACATTGAGAATTTGAAATAATCCTATAATAATCACCCAGAAACCGATGAGAAGAATGATGAAAAGTGCCGACATACCGGGCATAGTGGCAACCAAAATCCCGATAACGATACTCAACACTCCTTCCAGGATGAGCGGCCATCCTCCCTTGGTTCGCACCGCCTGGATGAGGACCAACAACCCACCGGCAATGGCAACAATTCCCACCAGCCAGAGCAAAACCCCAATACTCATTGCCGGCCAGACCAGAATCATAACACCAAACAGAATTGCAACTATTCCCCTCCACACCAACGTACTCCAATTCCCGGTAAATACTTGTGATTCGAATAACATATTTTACCCTCCTCTTTTTCTGACCAACTACAAAAAAAATACCTGAATCACTCTTTCCAGTCACTCGATATGGGATATCGGCCAATTCTTCGAAAATATCACCTCTTGGATTTACCACACAAATTCGATTCCCTGTTTCCGGAAGGCAAGATGAGACTTTTTATGACGGGTGGTCAATCCCACAAAAGTGCCACGGGCATGGGGATTCCACCAGGGGGAGCCCGTTCGCCCAGCAGATAAGGAAGAAAATAAGGTTCTGGCTCGTGGTGGGTTTTCGTTTCCGTTCTTGCGAACCTGATCCCCTCCTGGAAGGAGATGACATAAGAGATGAAACTGGTCATGAAGGATAGAAGCGTAAAACTAAATTGGTGTATAATGGAAAATAGGAAACCTCCTCCGGAAGTGAAAAGAGTCGGTTGTATGTATTGGGGGATTCTATACCCAGGAGTGGTTTCCTTCACCTCCGGGATACAGAGGTCCCCAACTATTGGAAAAGCGGAGTGGTTTCACCGCCGGCAAACTCTTCACCCTGGCCAAATTTGTCAGAGCCCGGTGCCTGAATGACTATCACGATGGGAGGAATTCATGAACATTGACCT
>JAPLGF010000073.1 GCA_026390275.1 Candidatus Atribacteria bacterium | reverse complement strand
CGGTGATGATTTCGGAACACAACGTGGGCTTCTTCTCTCCCAGGAGATGTGGAGAGAATTTTTTAAACCACGTTGGGCAAAAGTCTGGAAAATCTACAAAGATGCCGGGCTCCCTGTTATCCACCATACCTGTGGGAATATCACTGATATCATTGGGGATATGATTGACATCGGGTTGAACATCTTGGAACCGGTCCAACCCGTTATGGATTTGAAATACCTGAAGAAGGAATTCGGTAAAGATATTACCTTCTTCGGAGGCATCGACACCCAGGAATTCCTTCCTTATGGAACACCCAGAGAAGTCAAACTACTGGCCCGGGAAACAATCGAAACCCTGGGACAAGGCGGAGGAATGATCATTTATCCCTCACAGGAAATCATGAACGATGTCCCGATTGAAAATATCGTGGCCCTGGTGGATACCATTTTGGAGGAACGAGAACGTGTGATCAAGCTGGAATTCTGCTAATCCAAGAAAGATGGGGAAATAGACATGAACAGGGAGGGTTTCATAGACATTCCAAGTGGAAAAATCTGGTACCGTATCGTGGGTGTCGAGAAAGAGGGTATCCCACTTCTCATCCTTCATGGAGGACCAGGAGGTTGTCATAATTACCTGGAACTATTAGAAGTTCTTAGTGATCAACGACCGGTCATTTTTTACGATCAATTGGGGTGTGGAAATTCTGAAAGACCCCAAAATCGTTCACTCTGGACAGTGGAACACTATGTGAAAGAGCTGGTAAAGGTACGGGGAGCTCTGAAACTCAAGACATTCCATCTCCTTGGACATTCCTGGGGAACCATGCTGGCCGCGGCGTATGTCCTCTCCGAACACCCAGCAGGAGTGGTGAGCCTTATTCTCTCCGGTCCCTTTCTCTCTGCCCCCCGTTTTATCAATGATCAACGATCCCATCTTCGGGAACTACCTGAAGAAACTCAAAGGACTATTATCGAATGTGAAAAATCCGGTCACTTTAATAATCCAGATTACCAAAGCGCTATGCTGAAATTTTACAAAAAACATGTTTGCCGATTGGATATCTGGCCAGAATGCATCAACCAGAGTTTTACCAAAATGGGAGAAGACATCTACAAATACATGTGGGGACCCAGTGAATTCACTGTTACTGGAACCCTGCAAAATACGGATCTATCAGATCGATTGAAAGAGATTTATATCCCTACTCTCCTGACCTGTGGACAATATGACGAAGCAACCCCAGCAACCACCGCCTACTATCAAAGTTTGCTTCCTAACTCAGAAATGGTCATTTTCGAAAATGCTTCTCATGAACACCATCTCGAAAAAACAGAACTGTTCTTGAACACCGTCCGGACTTTTCTCAATCGAATCGAGGAGGAGAGAAAGAAGCACGACTGAAACTCTGGTGCCATCAAGGGATGAAAATACCCCCCTCACCCTCACCCGACAGCCTGCGGCGTAAGATTAAAAGAGAAGCAAATTGAAAGAAACGCTTGGGAAGAACACCCAAGCGTGGGACAGAGAAAAAAAGAAGGGGATGAAGAGATACCTGTCAATTTAGTCTTTTCCAAATCCACTAATCAACTGTTCAACAATTCTTTCACCGTTTACAGTTTACAGGTTATTCTCGGGTTAGAGTGTCAGGGTTTTCCTAACACTTCATTGGCAATCCGAGCCCACTCTTTGATCTTCTTGACATCTTCTTCCACCCCGGTGATGACCTGCATACCATCCGCTCGGACGGTGGCGGAAACATCTTTGGTGGTCTCTCGAATGAAGGAGAGAAAAACCGCGATCTCTTCCAAACTCACAGATTGGACATGTTCCAAAGGATGAAGAACCACTTCGAGAGCAATCCCGGTATCCCGCAGGTTCTTCACCGATTGTACCAGATCACTCCAGGGGCTAATGTGTATCATTTCCAGCTTGGGAATGCGCTGAATCAGATATTCTAAAGGAGTAATATTCCCACAGCTGTGCCAGTAGGAAATTCCTCCATAAAATTCACCCAGCTCCGTTTCATAGGGGAGAACAAATTCCTCATAGAAAGCGGGTGACATGAGCGGGACATTCACTTCGTCGTTATAGAGACTCCCGGGTTGAATGGGAACTTTCATGAAGTCCGCCCGTTGCTTGGCCCACTTTTTTCGTTCATCGGTGGTGAACCGCATCAGTTCATGAACAAACTGGGGATCTTCCACCATGTCCATACAAATGGTATCCATTCCCCGGAGATGACAGGCTAAACCAAAAGGACCCCGGCACCATTCCGGCATCACCACGGTAAAATCGTCATCGAGGAGCGCCTTCATGTCCTGGTACATGGCTTGGACGTTTTCCATCAACTTACTCTGGTAAAAGTCAGCATGACCCAACTTATCAATGTTCTTGTCATACCGGAGAATCGGTTCTCGTCCAATCCAGGGATCTTTGTCCTTGGTATATTTCTGGTAAACCCCGAAAAGGCTGGCCTCGAAACCGGCACCCATCCAGATAGCAGTGGTCTTCCCGATCGGTGTTCCATCGGAGAAATTTTCAAAGCGGGCGATTTTCACGTTGAGATCGGCGAGAAGATAGGTTTTCCCGTCGGAATAGTAACGATCGAGGTCAAAACCCAGCCATTGCGCCCACATTGCATGTTCGGGTTCAATGGTAAAAGGGATGAAGGGGGTATTTCCCCGGGGACAACCGTGCCAGTAAGCTTCCGCACTATTGAGATTCGGTTTCCACAAAGCAGTCCTTCTCTTGTTTTCTTCGGTTTTCTCCAGTTCTCGTATTTTGTTCATCAAGTAGGATATATTAGTCTGAATCATCGGCTACCTCCATCGTATAAGAAATATGTGCATATTTTTCTGAACATCGTATTTACCCACTATTCTATTCATTTCTATTTTTTTTTAGGTTCTTCCGTCTTTTTAATGGGTAAGTTTTGAATTTTAATCAACAACCCCACACAATAATAAAAAAAAGAGGTTGTACTACAGTTTTGAGGGGTCAAAGTCTAAAAGGCTTGATATTACTGGATTTTTGCCTGTGGATAAGTGAAAAATCTTAAAAACCTGATAAAGTCAGGAATTGATCGCTTCATTTGTATTATCCCCCCTCATGTATAAAAACTCAAAGATTACAGTGAACCATAACAAACTTAATCCATTCCCCATTCCGAATGCTCCGTACTGTACCACCTCCTTTGATTTTACATTTCAAAATGAAAACAGACCAAAAAAAAACAACCACCAAGACAGGGTTATGGCACTATCAAAGTAATAAAAAAGGTCCTTTTTGTTTGGTCTGGCGTGACTTGTTTTCTTTTCTTTTTGCTTTTTTAATCTTGAACCGTGGGCTGGTATTTCAGAATATTTTTTTTAACTGGCGAATGAACCAAAAATTAAAAAATGACTCCGCTCTCACATTTATAACTGTTTAATCATTCCATAAGGAAAAAAACATGTCAAGAGCGAATTTAGATAATAGGATGCTTGACCCTGCGGAAAATAATATCTTAAATGTATTCTCTTCCATTTTTTACCCAAGCTGTGAGTACTTGACAGAAGTAAAATAATCTATATAATATTTTATCAGACTTGTATACATATGTACATAGCATTTTTGAGTTTCCTCTGGAAAATAATAGCCATTAGTAATACGATGAAAAGAAATAATTACCTGCTGAGGAACGGGCAATGGTTGATAATACAGTACCGGTTAAAGAAGTCTATATCTCCAAAACTGGTTTTATTCCGTGTTATCTACAACTCAAGAATATACTCAAAGAGCAAATCAACTCTGGAGTATTTATTGCTACCATCCCGTCTGAAAGAGAGCTCTCTGAAAAGTTTCATCTGAGCCGTTCCACGGTAAGACAAACTATCAATGAAATGGCTAAAGAGGGATTGATCGTGAAACGCCGGGGACAGGCCACTGTCATTATCCCCATCAATCGAATGGTCCGGGACTATGCCCATGAACTCATCAGTTTCAGTGAGGAAATGCGTCGAAAAGGACTGATTCCCTCTTCGAAAGTATTGCGCTTTGAAAAGGTTCCTGCCACGACTGATCTGGCCGAAAAATTGAAAGTAAAAGAGGGTGACGAACTGGTTCTTTTGGAACGGATCCGTTATGGAAACACCGAGCCATTCAATTTAGGTATTTCCTACCTCCCTTTTTCTCTTTGTCCCACGATTTTCCAGTTCGATTTTAACCAAGAATCCCTCCATCATATCCTCAAGAGTCACTATGGATTGGATCTCGTTATGTCCCAAGAAAGTTTTGAACCGGCCATGCCCTCACAACACGAAGCACAACTTCTTGGTATCCCACTTTGTTCTTCCCTTCTTTTAATGGAAGGGCTCACCTACGCCGCAGACGGAACCCCGGTGGAGTATTTCCGGCTCAAATTTCGGGGAGATAAGGCTCGGTTTACAGTAAAAGTATTTAAAAACCGGGACATTTGAATCAGGTTAGTTTTAATTATCCGTAATTTGAACAATAGGGAGGTGATAGCGTCCTTTGTCTGAGGTGTTTCGATACAGATCGTTAAAAATTGTCTTTAAAGGGGGAAAATCATGCTGTTTAAAAAATACGGAATTGTTTTTTTAACCTGTGTTATGGTGATGACTTGGAGTTTTATAGCGTTCTCCGCGGAACAAAAGGTTATTGGTGTCACTTTGATGACTCGGGAACATGTTTTCTTCAATCTCCTGGAAGAGGCGATGCAGAAAAGGGCGGATGAACTGGGTTATAAACTGGTGATCATGGATGCCAATTTCGATTTGAACAAACAACTCGGACAGATCGATGATTTTATAGTCCAAAAAGTTGATGCCGTAATTATTTCTCCTGCTGCCACTGGTGGTCTCGAACCAGCTATCAAAAAACTGGCCAGCGTGAAAATCCCAGTAGTAACCAATAACATCAAAATCAACAGTACTGACCCGATCATCATCTCTCAGGTAGGAACCGACAATTACGGCGGAGGTGCTTTAGCTGGGGAATATGCTGCAGAGAAGGTATTAAACAAGAAGGGAAAAGTGGCTGTCATCACCTTCGCCGAGATCCAAGAAACCCTGGATCGGGATCGGGGATTTAAGGATACTATTGCCAAATACCCTGATATTACGGTTCTAGATACCCAGAACTATGCTGGTTCTGCCGAAAAGGCCCAACAGCTTACTCAGGATATGTTGGTCAAATTTCCGGAAATTGATTTGATCTACACGGTTGGAGATCCCGCAGTGGTAGGAGGGTTGGCGGCCGTTAAGACAGCCGGACGAACTGTAAAGTTTATCGGTTTTGATGGGAATCCAGAAGCAATTGAGGCCATAAAAGCTGGAGGCATGTGGATCGCTGATGTAAGCCAACATCCGGATCAGATGGGAAAGTTCACCATTGATGCTTTAAATGCATACTGGTCTGGTCAATCATATCCGTCCATTATTAAAATTCCAACCTCAATCATCGATAAAGACAATTTAGAGAAAAAGTAAGGTCTTTTGAATCATGGGATGGTGGCAGAACCAAAATTGCCACCATCCTTTTCAACCAGTAACCAAGAGGTACTGAATAAAATGGGTGTCCCATTTTTACGAATTGAAAATATTTCCAAATCCTTTCCTGGTATTCACGCTTTAGATAAGATTGCATTTACTATACAGAGTGGTGAAATACATGCCCTCGTCGGCGAGAACGGTGCTGGAAAATCCACTCTGGTCAAAGTGATCGGTGGGATTTATCAACCAGATAGCGGAACACTGGTTTTAGAAGGTTTCCCGGTTACTTTTTCTGAACCAGTCTCTTCTCAGAAAGCCGGGATAAGCATTATTCATCAAGAATTAAGCCTGGCACTCGATTTGAATGTGACCGAGAATATTTTTTTGGGAAGAGAAATTCTTGGTCGTTTCAACCTGGTTAATGACAGCATCATGGTCGCTCAAACTCGGAAAATCCTTTCCCGTCTCGATCCCTCAATCGAACCTCAAGTTTTAGTTCGTTTTTTGCGTCACGGGCAGCGACAAATCGTGGAGATCGCCAAAGCTCTTTCCCAAAATGCGCGTCTTCTGATCCTCGATGAACCGACGTCATCTCTGACTCCTCATGAAACGGATAATCTCTTTCACATTCTCCGGAGATTAAAAAAAGAGAATGTATCGATTCTCTATATCTCACATCATTTAGAGGAAATTTTTCAGATCGCAGATCGGGTCTCAATTTTACGGGATGGGCAGTATATTGGTACTCGTCAGGTCATTGAAGTTACCCAGCACGACCTCATTCAAATGATGATCGGCCGTACCCTCTCATATCCGCCAAAAGAGAAGAAGAGCCATACTGGAGAGATAGTTTTATCTGTTGAACAAATCTCCTTTCCTGGGTCTTTTGAAAACATATCGTTCGAACTCCATTCCGGTGAGATTCTAGGAATGGCAGGCCTTTTGGGTTCTGGAAGAACTGAAGTGGTCCGAGCTATTTTTGGAGCAGAGCTAATTAAAAAGGGAAAAATCTTTCTTCGAGGCCGACCGATATTTATCTCCTCTCCTCAAATGGCGGTGGAATTGGGAATCGGTTTGGTACCGGAAGATCGCCGCTTACAGGGGCTTCTCCTCAATAAAACAATTCGAGAAAATGTGTCCTTGGCATTTTTACCCCACTTATGTTCACTTGGGTTCATTCAATCCAATCAAGAAGGAATCCTGGCTGAAAAAATGCGACAGGAATTGGATATTCGCTGCTCTTCGGTTACTCAATCCACCGGACAATTGAGCGGTGGAAACCAGCAAAAAGTGGTGATCGCGAAATGGTTGGCAAGCGGATCCGATATCTTGCTCCTCGATGAACCCACCCGGGGTGTGGATGTTGGGGCCAAATCCGAAATCCATCATCTCATCCGCGTCTTAGCAGAAAAGGGAAAGGCCATTCTGGTGGTTTCTTCTGACCTTCCAGAAATACTTTCTCTGTGTGACCGAATTCTGGTCATGCACGAAGGTCGTCTCGTGGGAGAAATCGATGGACCAACAGCCACTCAGGAAGAAATCATGCGCATGGCAACTTCTATCCACACCTCTACCTCACCTCTTCTCAAAAAGGGGGAGGAATAAGAAGACACTAATTCTTCCTTCTTATCTCCATTTTTTTCTCTTTCCTCAAGATGTGGAATACTGGAAGGGTTTTTTTAATCGTATGCCTCATAATACGGTGCATTTTCATAATTCAAATTCGGTTGCAGTTTAAGGAGTGAAGAGTATGGATATGAAAACGGCATTCTGGCGTTCGCTCATCAGCCGGTATGCAATTTTATGTGCTCTTTTAGTCCTTGCTATTATCATTTCGATATTAACACCCCGTTTTCTTCTTCCTCAGAATCTTTTAAATGTGGGAATGCAAATTTCTATTAATGCCATTATTTCCGTGGGAATGACCTGCGTTATTCTCACTGGAGGTATCGACCTCTCGGTAGGCCCCATTGCTGCACTGGCTGGTCTCCTTGCCTCGATGTTCGTGAAGAAGGCGATGTTTGATTCCACATTTGTGATGACTTCTATAGCTCTCCTCTTGGCATTGGGAGTAGGATTGGTATGTGGATTGTTTAACGGTGTAGCAGTGAGCAAGCTTCGGGTCACTGCGTTCATCACCACTTTAGCCACTATGAGTATTATCAGGGGAATCTGCTTTCTCCTCACAAACAGTAAGCCCATTTTCGGTCTTCCTGATACCATTGCCTGGATCGGACAAGGATATGTGGGTCTTGTCCCGGTAGCAGTGATTGTGATGGCCATCATCATAATCTCTATGGGAATCCTGCTGAAAAAAACCAGGATAGGTCGGTATGTCTATGCAGTAGGGAGTAATGAAGAAGTGGCTCGTCTATCGGGGATCAACACCACCCACATTAAAGTGTTCGTCTACGCTGTATCTGGTGCTCTTTCCGCACTTGGCGGTTTTATCCTCATGTCCCGCCTCCAAACCGGGCAACCTAATGCCGCGGTGGGATATGAGCTCCAGGCGATTGCCGCCACGGTGGTAGGAGGAACTAAGTTATCGGGCGGCCGGGGAACTGTGGTTGGAACCCTCACTGGGGCACTCATTATTGGAATTCTGAACAACGGAATGAGCCTGTTGCAGATTTCCTCATACTGGCAATCGGTGTTTACTGGAGTGGTTATTTTGGGAGCAGTGGCTTTCAACGAACTGGCAAGTGGGGATGAATCCTGAGTTTTCGCGAAACCATCTTTTTTGAGAAACCATGTCAACTGATTCTCTTGGAGGTGACACATGACAAGTAGAGAGCGGGTAATCAAAACCCTTACCTTCCAGCATCCAGACCGGTCACCACGAGATCTATGGTGGTTACCAGCCGTGGAAATGACTCAACCCCGTGAACTCCAGGCTTTGTTGGAACAATTTCCCATGGATTTTTCCGTTCCCCGGTTCCGTGCGGGATTAAGCGAGAGACAGAAAGGTCAACCCACCATCATCGTTCCGGGAAGTCATACTCCCATCACCCTCCCCCGGGAAGGGAAATATATGGATGAGTGGGGAAGCATCTGGTACATCGGAGAGGATGGATTGATCGGTGAAGTAAAAGAACCCGTGCTGGATGACCTATCCAAAATTGAACACTTCTCTCCTCCGTGGGAATATCTTGAATCGACGGATCTGAGTGAGGTGAACCAGAGTTGTGCCGAAACTGATCGCTTTGTCCTTTCCGATATCTGTGCCCGACCTTTCGAACGGATGCAATTCCTCTGTGGTACAGAAAAATTCTTCATTGATTTGGCATATGGTACCAAAGGAATTTTTCAATTGCGAGACATGGTCCACGAATTCAATCTTCGTCATCTGAACATGTGGTTAAACACCGACGTAGACGGCATCAACATGATGGATGACTGGGGAACCCAAAATAGTACTCTCATCTCACCTGATATCTGGCGGTCTTTTTTTAAGCCACTTTACAAAGAATATTGCGATCTCGTTCATTCACACAATAAATATGTCTTTTTCCATTCCGATGGCTGGATCGAATCATTGTATCCTGAACTCGTCGAGATCGGAGTCGATGCCATGAATTCCCAGCTCTTTATCATGAACATTGAAAAAATTGCTGACAACTTCAGGGGAAAAATTACCTTCTGGGGAGAAATTGACCGCCGACTTCTTTACTTTGGAAAACCAGAAGAAATCAAAACCGCGGTCCTTCGGGTCAGAAAAGCATTGGAAGACCCCCGGGGAGGAATCATCGCCCAGTGTGAATGGGGAAAAGATAATCCCCCAGAGAACCTCAAGGTTGTTTTCGATACCTGGAACATTCCTCCAGAAGATATTCTATAAATGTTTTTGAAAAGAAATTGAAAAGGGTACGTAAACTGTTACCAAAAGGGAGTAAACCCTCTTTGTTTTATTATTCCCTGTCCCAATCCCATCCCCATCCTGTACTACCCCGAAAATAACAACCTGCAGTGTAAGATAAAAAGGATGAAAAGAGGTAAGATTATACTATACTCTTTTCAGAAAAATATTTACGGTATGGATTCTTTACCTCGCTTTCTGAGTAAAAAAGGAGGGGTTCATCGCGTGCCCAATCAATACAAGATATCTTTGGCAGATGGGGAGGCGATGAATTTAGTGTATTATTAATGGAAACTTCAGTTCAGGAAGCCCTGGAAATTTCTGAACGTATCCGTATTGCCTGCAACCTGGTGAAAATCAGGAAGGAATCCGGTGCGGAAATTAAATTTACCATCAGTCTGGGTGTTTCTGAATCATCTCAAGCGGATGAGAATATAGACCAGATCATTGCTCGGGCAGGTGCTACTATGTACAAGAGCAAACTGGCCGGGGAAAATAGAGTTGAGGTGGCTTGAATTTATTTCACATTGTCTACCCTGAAAATGATGTTGAGTTGGTAAGGACCGTGAGTCGTGAGTCGTGTAAAGATGGGGAATTGGGAAAGACATACCACAATACCCTAAATAACCAATCCTCAAAGAATCATCCCCTTTAGCCAAATGAGGGATACAGGGGGATTCGATGTTTCCTGCGGCCAGGTCAAATCCCCCCTCACCCCCCTTTTCTAAAGTGGGAATTTGCTGTAGGGGGGTGTCTTTACATTTTCATCTCTCTAATGGTGCCAGAAGCTGGTATAAATGTCGATTACTGATTCTTCGTTCCCAGTACCTGACGGTAGAAATCGACCAGATCCTGTTTTAAAACTCTGTGGGCTTCAGGGTTAGTATAGATCATATGTCCACCGGAATAGAGATGGAGGGAAATGTTCTGTTTCCGTTCCGCGGGAAGGTTGAAATGGTTGATACTGTAAGTCACGGATTCGTAGGGACATTCCAGATCATAGACACCACTGGCAATAAAGACCTTGAGGAAACCACAGCGTCGCATGGCCTGAACAAGAAGGGCACTGATATCCGGAAAACCCAGGGTGACGGTCCCGGCATACTTGGGAGCGGGACGGCCAGATTGCCAGTTCCATTGTTCGTACACTTCGCCCGATCCCGAGAGGTACACCTGATCGGTGGTAAACTGGAGTTCTTTCTGGAAATAATCGGCAATACTGGTTTTGAACGGACCGGTCAGGATGAAGAAACTGGGATCGTCCTCATCAGCATAGACTCCGGGGAAACTCACCCGTACATCATAGATCCCAATCGCCCTACCTTGATCTTTCAAGAGTTCAGTGGCAAAATCGTCTTCTGTCACCCGCAGGTTCATTCTATCGATATACTCTGGGGATAACCCGGTGTACTCCACCAGCCGGTCTACAATCTTTTTCCGTACCTCCGGAGAAAGCATATTCCCTTTCCAAAGTGCAGGAACGTATTCGTCATTTGTCCACTTTCGGACTTCCTCCAGAGTTTTCTCAAGGTCACCCTGTAATCTAGAAGAAATTTTTTTATAATACCAAGCCGCTGCCGCATAGGTGGGAATGGCTAAGGCTATTGCCCGGTCCCCCAGTGAGCTCCATTGAATGTTCTCAAAGTCAAAAACTGGCGATACACAGATGATTCCGGAAGGGTAAATCCCATTATCCTGAAGTACTTTTACCAGTCCCGCCGCCCGGGTCCCTCCATAGCTTTCTCCGGCAATACAAACTGGTGAAAGCATTCGTCCATTTTCCGTGAGGTAAGCCCGAATAAATTCCGCTACACTGTTTACATCTTCCATGACACCCCAGAACTGGTGTGGATCGATATCCCCCACAGCGTGACTGTATCCAGTCCCTACCGGATCGATAAAAACCATATCTGTCATATCGAGTAATGTATTTTCATTATCCTCCACTCCATATGGAGGAGGAAGGAGTTGGGTCCCATCCAGGCTTTTGGCTACTGTCCTGGGACCGAAGGCTCCCAGGTGCAGAAGCATGGACGCTACTCCCGGTCCGCCATTAAAAGCAAAGGTCACCGGCTGCTTTCCAAGGTCAGTGACTCCATCCCGAGTATAGGATACATAAAAGAGGTGGGCAATATCTTTCCCTGTCTTTTTTTCATAGATCGGCACGAAACCAGCAGTCGCGGTGTAATCCATGGTCTTTCCATCTATGGTGATGGTATGGTGAGTGACCGATGGCTTTTCCGTCTCATGTTCGAACGCAGCAGCCCCAGGGGAATAAAACTCACCCCCCATCAGGGTAACGATAAATCCGACAAGTACCAACGCCATAACTTCTGATACCCATCTTTTTTTACACCTTTCTTTTGGCATGTGTATCATTTTCCCCTCCTTATTATTTTATTGTTTCGGCATGTCTCCCGAAGAAAAGAGTGTCCAGGGTTGTCGGGGACGATCCTTCAGATATCCAGAATAA